>DATCRE010000765.1:0-2255 GCA_036569145.1 Cyclobacteriaceae bacterium | reverse complement strand
CTACCGCGATAAAAAAGGTAATGGTGAGTACTAACAAGAGGAAACGTTTAAAAAACACAAATATAAACGTTGATTTAGACCTTTAAAGGATTTTAGCAGAATGAGCGTATTTTTGCTCCCGATTATGAAATTTCAGCTCACAGCACGCGATCCAAAGTCGCACGCCCGCGCCGGAATCCTTGAAACAGGACATGGCCCAATTCAAACTCCTATTTTCATGCCCGTTGGTACAGCCGGATCTGTTAAGGCCGTGCACCAGCGCGAACTGGAAGATGACATTCAGGCCCAGATCATTTTAGGTAATACTTATCATTTATATCTTCGCCCTGGTACAGAGCTTCTGGAAAAAGCGGGAGGCTTGCATAAGTTTAATGGCTGGTCTAAACCATTGCTTACTGACAGTGGTGGCTACCAGGTTTATTCTCTTGGTGCAAATCGAAAAATCAAAGATGATGGAGTTACTTTCAAATCGCACATTGATGGTTCGAAGCATTTGTTTACACCTGAAGGTGTGATGGATATTCAACGCGCAATTGGTGCTGATATCATTATGGCATTTGATGAATGTACTCCTTATCCATGCGATTACAAGTACGCGCGTAACTCCATGGCACTTACACATCAATGGTTAAAGAGATGTGTAGATCGTGTTAATAGTACGGAGCCAAAATATGGTTATGAGCAGGCACTTTTTCCTATCGTTCAAGGCAGTGTTTATAAAGATCTGCGCGAGCAATCAGCTGAGTTTATTGCTTCACAAAATCAATGGGGTAATGCCATCGGTGGTTTGTCTGTTGGTGAACCTCATGAGGATATGTATGCTATGACAAGTCTTGTGTGTGGCATTCTTCCCGCCGACAAGCCACGTTACCTGATGGGTGTTGGAACGCCAGAAAATATTTTGGAATGTATTGCTCTCGGCATTGATATGTTTGATTGTGTAATGCCTACTCGTAATGCGCGCAACGGTATGCTATTTACGGCGGAAGGCATCATTAACATACGCAATGAAAAATGGAAAGATGACTTATCGCCAATAGATGCTACACTCGGTGGATATGCCAGCACTTTCTATTCAAAAGCATATTTGCGACATCTTGTTATCAACAAAGAAATATTAGGTGCACAGATTGCTTCCATCCATAATCTGACGTTCTACATGTGGCTTGTAAAAGAAGCACGTTTGAAAATTGCTGAAGGCACATTTTCCATTTGGAAGAATGAAATGGTACAGAAGGTAAAGAGGAGACTGTAGATAGTCCACTGTCGACAGTCGACTGTCCACGGATAGTTAACAACCAGTTTACCGTCGTCTGTGGACTGTGGTCTGTCGACTATTTAGTCAAAAATAATCGTCCTGTTTCTATATACGAAAACACGATCGTCCAGCACGAGCTTTAGTGATCTGGCTAATACAATTTTCTCAACATCTTTTCCTGCTTGTGCCATTTCTCTGGCACTATGAGTATGCGCTACTGGTATTACGCTTTGTGCAATGATTGGTCCTTCATCTAAATTATTATTTACAAAGTGTGCCGTTGCACCGATAATTTTCACACCACGTTCATACGCCTGATTGTAAGGATTTGCACCAATGAACGCAGGCAAGAACGAATGATGAATGTTTATAATTCTGTTTTCAAAATGTTTTACGAATGACGATGATAGTACACGCATATACTTGGCCAGTACCACCAACTCTGGATTGTTTTGCTTGATTACTTTCAAAACTTCAGACTCATGTTGTGCGCGATCTTTGCCCTCGTGTGTGATAAAATGAAAGGGTATGCTAAACTTCGATGTGAGCTCTTCCAGGTTTTGATAATTGCTGATCACACATTTTATGTTAACATCAAGTTCATTAAAGCTATGGCGGATTAATAAGTCGCTCAGGCAGTGATGCTCTTTGGTAACAAGAATACAAATATCTCTATTTTGACGTGTACTTAATTTAATATCGGCCTGAGGAGGAAGTGTTGTACGTAAATCCTGTAGCAATGTTTCTTTGTTATAGTCACCAGAAAATTCAGTACGCATAAAGAAGTGACTGAAGTTGCGTTCAACAAACTCACCATTGCTGATAATGTTCAGATTATACTTGTAAATGATTTGGGTGATTTTATAAACCAGCCCGGGCTGATCAGGACAATGAATAAGAAGAATGCTGGCACTCATTAGTTTTGTAAATAACGAAGTTACTAACGTAGGAGTTTTTCGGGTCTTTTTCAAAGGTAGGAATAGTTGATGATCTACAG
>DATCRE010000764.1:0-22163 GCA_036569145.1 Cyclobacteriaceae bacterium | reverse complement strand
GGGTGAACAGCACTGGTGTCTAACGGATTGCTCGCATTGTGAATGCGTAAGAAACCGGCGGCCTGCTCAAAAATCTTTTCACCGAGGCGAGGTACTTTCATTAACGAAGCACGATCTTTGAATGGACCATTCTGATTTCTGAATTCAACAATATTCTTTGCTAACGCCGGACTCAATCCGGATACGTAGGAGAGTAGTTCTTTACTCGCAGTATTTACTTCAACACCTACTGAGTTTACGCAGCTCATCACTACGTCATCAAGGCCTTGCTTTAATTTGGTTTGATCAACATCATGCTGATATTGTCCAACGCCAATGGACTTGGCATCGATCTTTACAAGCTCGGCAAGTGGGTCCATCAATCTTCTTCCAATAGAAATAGCACCTCTTACAGTAACATCTTTATCAGGAAACTCTTCACGCGCAACATCAGATGCTGAATAGATTGAAGCACCGCTTTCATTCACCATCACAATGGTAATTTTATTACTCAGTCCAATGGACTTAATAAAAGATTCAGTCTCGCGACCCGCCGTTCCGTTACCAATAGCAATCGCTTCGATATTATATTTCTCTACGAGGTTTTTAATAATTACAGTCGACTTTGCCAGTTCGCGTTGTGGCTCATTCGGAAAGATGTTATCATAATGTAGAAAGCCTCCCTGTTTATCAAGACAAACTACTTTGCAACCTGTGCGGAAACCAGGGTCAACTGCCAAAACTGATTTCTGACCGAGCGGAGAGGAGAGCAGTAACTCTTTTAAGTTCGCAGCGAAAACTTTGATAGCTTCATCATCAGCCTTCATCTTTGTTTCCATACGCACTTCTGTTTCTAGCGAAGGACGAAGCAAACGCTTATAACTATCACCGATGGCTAACCTTACTTGTTCAGCAGCTGCATTTTCATGCTTGATGTATTGTCGTTCCATAGAAGCAACAGCTGTTTCTTCAGGAGGGAAAATGTCTAATGCCAAGATGCCTTCTTTCTCACCCCGACGCATGGCAAGAAGTCTGTGTGATGGCGTTTTAGAAATAGGTTCTTTCCATTCAAAGTAGTCTTTGAATTTCTGACCAGCTTCTTCTTTGCCACGCATAACTTTGGTTTCAATCACGCCCTCTGTCCAGAAAATCTCACGAACATTTTTACGCGTATCCTGATTTTCACTTATCCATTCAGCAATAATATCACGTGCACCGTCAAGTGCTTCCTGTTCAGAAGCAACACCTTTCTCGGCATCGATAAAGCTTTTTGAAAATTCACCAAGATCAAAACGTTCCTGCTCAAACAATTTCAACGCCAATGGTTCGAGACCTTTTTCTTTAGCCACGCTGGCGCGGGTTTTACGTTTAGGTTTATAAGGCAAATAAATATCTTCAAGTTCAGCCAATGATGTAGCCAGAACCACGGCCTGCATAAGTTCAGGTGTTAATTTGCCCTGCTTTTCAATAGAAGTAATAACAGCTTCGCGGCGTTTATCCAATTCGCGCAATTGTTCAATGCGATCACGCACATTGGCAATCATCACTTCATCCATGCTGCCAGTCAACTCCTTTCGGTAACGACTAATAAAAGGAACTGTACCTCCTTCGGCAAGTAATTCTGCCACTGCCGTAACATGCTTAATACCAAGCGAAAATTCCTTGGCAATTTGATCTACCCACCGGGAAAGATTCTCTTGTTCCATACTATCTTTCAGAAAAAATAAGTTGGCAAAAATAGAATATCATCGCTATCATGCAATACCGTGTAATATAAATGTTAAATGCCTTTGAAAAAGAAAAAAATAGCGCTTGTGGCGCATGATAATCGAAAAGCAGAACTTGTTGATTGGGCGATATTTAACCTCGAATCCATGAAGCAATTTGACTTGTGTGCTACAGGCACTACGGGCAGCTTGCTGGAGAAGAAATTGAAACAACACGTGCAAAAATTTCAAAGCGGCCCGCTGGGTGGCGATCAGCAAATAGGTGCATTAATTGCTGAAGGTGAAATTGATATGCTGATCTTTTTCTGGGACCCATTAGAGCCGCTGCCACATGATCCTGATATTAAGGCACTTCTTCGCCTGGCTGTAGTTTGGAATATACCTGTAGCCTGCAACCGCGCAACGGCTGATTTCCTGTTTACATCTACTTTGCTATTAACTAATTATAAGCCTGTTCAGCCAGACTTTACTGCATATAAAAACAGGAAAGTTTAATAGAGAGAATAGAATTTATGCTTTTCACTTCTAAAGACCATGCAGGAAAATCATAAATGGATGAGAAATTACATCAGGTGATATCGTTGTAGCTGTCACTTTCATATTAACAAACGTATTTCTTTAGTTGATTGTGAGCACGTTGAGCCCATGATTGATAATATTAAAAAATGAAATAAGGAGAAATACAAAAAATACTTACGCATAACATCTTAGGAGATTTTGCATCGAAGGCAGCTTTTTATGAAGCGTTACTTTTGCGGTGAAGAAAATAAATCCCGTTCAAACAACTTTAAAAAATTATTGAGATATGAAAATCAGTCATCGCATCATTGCGTCTATTATCGTTAGCCTATTGTTAATCATTACTCCGGCAATATATGGTCAAAGCCTGAACAATAACTGGAATAATGATTTGAAAAATTCTCTCCAGCAATTTCTCTCTTGTAATAGCAGTACACCAGGTTCTCAGGCGTGTACTAAATTTTTGGGTGAGTCACTCAATACAGTTTATAAAGTAAATGATTTTTATTCTTCAAAATCAGGCAGGTATATGTTGCCGAGTGAAATTGCTACATATTTGAAAGACAACAAGCAATGGTCAATGATTGGACACTCATACGAACAACCTGTTTTGTCGAAGGCACAAGATCTTGCCAACGCAAAGAAAGCAGTAGTAGCAGTTTATATGAGCGAGTCAGGTGTTGGCCATGTGGTTGTTATTACGCCGGGCAAGTTGCAATCGTCAGGCTCATGGGGTTTAAGTGTACCTAATGCAGCATCTTTTTTTGTTACGCAACCAGACAAATCTTTTGTAGATAAAAGTCTTTCATTCGCTTTTGCGAAAGCAATGATGAAAGATGTCGTGATCTACGCCAGGAATTATTGAACTATTCAAGAGTTTGTTACAGTGCAAAATATAAACAAAGAGACGGCGAGAGTCGTCTTTTTCGTTTTATAATTAATAACTTCGAAAAACACAACAACATGGAATCACGATCTAACCATTGACCTAATGACTATTGACTGATAACTGCTACTTCTTCACTATACGTCTGTAATAAATATCATCCTTCCAATCATACATCAAATCGATTTTATTATTCTCGATTCGTAATTTTGAGTTCCAGTCAGTGACAGCGTTAGAGCTCGTGAGAAATGAAAAATCTTTAAATAGAATTTGACTGCCAAAGGAGTGAAGCTCCCATGTTCCTGTTTTCTCAATCACCTTTCCGTGAGCTGCTGTATATGAATGACGATATGTACCATCTTCTTTTAATTCAAGCTTATATCCGCCTTCACTAAATATATAGACTCCAGGTACTTCTTCTTTATTTATTTTATTGGAATTGCATGCTACTAATACAAGAATAAAAAAGATGCTTAGGCGTGATTTCATGTTAAATTTGTTTGGGGATATCATCTAGTGAAAACAAAATTAAACTTAAAGTAACAGGAGATTCAATAGCTTGATGAAATAGAAAGCATTTCTAATACGGAGGCTGTCAAATTTATCAGGGTTAATACGGGCCATTCAAAGGTATTGACTGAAAGGGCGAGATTATTACAATAAAAAAGTCTTTCCGATTTATTGGGAAAGACTTTAGTGTAGCGCGGGGGAGAGTTGAACCCCCGACCTTTGGGTTATGAATCCAACGCTCTAACCACCTGAGCTACCGCGCCATTCGTTTTTGGGAGCGCAAACTTACAAACATTGGTGACATTCACCAAGAGGAATTTTTAATTTTGTGTTATTCAAAAAAAGGGTAAATTCAATTCGAAGTTCTTTGTTATGGCTTTTGCATCACACATGACGACAAAAAAACTATTTACTGCTGACTATGAAGTACATGCATCAATTAAGATGTTGTATCCATACATTCAGTCGGCCAGTGGATTAGCCGAATGGTTTGCAGACGATGTGAAAATAAACAACCAGAATAAAGTGCATACCTTTCTCTGGGATAACGAAGAACATAAAGCCAAACAGGTAGCCCATCGTACAAATCATTTTGTAAGGTTCGAGTTTCTACCAGAAACAGAAGAGGATGAAAAAGATCCTTCTTATTTTGAACTTCGTCTTGAATTTAATGACCTCACCCAGTCCGTATATCTTAAAGTTTTCGATTATTCCGATTTCGACGATCTTAAAGAACTCCATGATCTATGGGAAGGCCTTGTTGAAGCCTTACGCAAAACTGTTGGAGGATAAATTCTTTTCTCATCCATCTCACCAGTATCATCAGATTAAAGTTTGTTACTCAAAATGACAATGATCATTATCTTTGGCCTGGTATTTGACCCCGTGAAAAGGTTTTAGCCCTTATAGCATGAAGAAAATTGACAAGCTTATACTGAATTCTTTTATCGGTCCATTTATACTAACGTTCCTGGTAGTTGTATTCATATTGCTGATGCAGCACATGCTTAAATACTTTGATGACTTGGTAGGTAAAGATTTAGGTTGGGATGTACTGGGTAAATTACTCTTTTACTTCGCCATATTCATGACACCTGTAGCATTGCCGTTGGCTGTTCTGCTGTCATCACTCATTACATTTGGAAACCTGGGTGAGCATTTTGAATTAACAGCAATTAAGAGTTCGGGAATTTCCTTATTAAGAACTTTGCAACCCATTTTCTTCTTTGTCCTGGGGCTAACGGGTGTAGCATTCTATATTAACAATAACCTTGTGCCAAAAGCAGCACTCGAAGCCTATAGTCTGCTATACGATATAAAACAAAAGAAGCCCGCACTCGATTTGAGGGAAGGAGCTTTTTACATGGGCATTCCAGACATCAGCATAAAGATTAATAAGAAATTTCATGACGACGCCGCTGCACTGAAAGGTGTAGTTATCTATGATCATCGGAAGAATGAGGGCAACAAGCAAGTAATTGTGGCAGATTCTGGTCGTATGTACACTATACTAAATGAACGCTATCTAAAGCTTGAACTGTTTAATGGATACAATTATAATGAAGGTACTGCCAGTGAACATGAGATGGCCGGACAACGAAGTAGGGGAGGAAATAATGAATCCTTAAGTCGTACCAGGTTTCAGAAGACACAAATGGTATTTGATCTCTCGTCATTTCAAATGCAAACCACCGATAAGAAATGGTTTCAAGGTAATCGCATTATGCGCAACCTGAGCGAACTAACAGACGATGTTGATTCAATAAAGAGAGAGGTCTTATCGCAGAAATATGAATATTATACTAACAGAACAAGTTACTTTTCTTACTTTAGAAAAGAGGAGCCTACAAAATATCCCGACGAAGTTTTAAAGTATAAAAAGATGAAAGACTCCCTTAACCAGTCTTTCTATAATAATCGGTATAACATACAGACGCAGACACCTACATCTGTACCTACGCCTCAGGCGCAAGTTTCAAAACCTGCTCCAACTGAAAAAATTGCGTCTCCTCCAGCCAATAAAAACGTAGCAAAAGCAGAAGATAAATCAGCCTTACAAAGGAAGGAAATTGAACAGAAAAAGCTAAGAGAGAGACAGGCGATGAATAAGCGTCTGGCAGCCAATAGAAAAAAGGCTGCAATCAAAAAAAGACCAGCGCCAAAACTAATAGCAAAAAAGAAAGTTGAGGCACCAGTTGTACCCTCAAAGAAAATCAATCGTGATTCATTAATAACCCATCGGATAGACAGCGTTTTTAATTTGAAAGTCACAACCGAGAATTATCAAAATGCGGCGAACGCGGCTCGTCAGGCAAAAGGCCAGCTCCAGAATAGTAATAACAACGTTGAAAGTTATGTTAGCGAAATGAGGGTATTTGAAATTCAATGGCATAAAATTATTGCTAACTCCATGGCCTGTATAGCCATGTTCCTCATTGGAGCGCCGCTAGGTTCAATTATCAAGAAAGGTGGTTTGGGCGTGCCATTTTTAGTATCCATACTATTCTTTATTGTGTACTATGTAATGAACATGATGGGTGAGAAATGGGCTAAGTCTGGAACTGTTGATGTGTTTACAGGTGTGTGGGGAGCTGATTTTATCTTATTTATTGTTGGGATGTTGTTTTTACGCCAAGCCCGGGCAGATGCTCGTCTCTTTGATGCTGATTCTTATCTGGTTGTCATTGATAGATTAAAGCGTAGATGGAAGAATAAAAAGAGCTTGGTTGCTACGCCTGCCAAAGCCTGAAAACAGCAAAAAGATAACGTTATTTGGAGATTTCTAACATTTTAGCGTATCTTTGCCGCCTGTAAAAAAGAATAATATAATATTTTGCGATGTATCTAACTACCGTAATTAAGCAAGATCTGTTTAAAGCACATGGCTTAAACAAAAAGAAAGAAGACACAGGATCGGCTGAGTCTCAAATTGCCCTGTTTACACACAGAATCAATCATCTGACCAGTCATTTGAAGGACAATAAGAAAGACTTTTCTACTCAACAAGGACTCCTCAAGTTGGTAGGTAAGCGCAAGAAGCTCCTTAACTATCTCATGAAGACCAATATCACGCGATACAGGTCAATTTTAGCTGAGCTGAACTTAAGAAAATAACATACCGGGAACCTACTAATAGGTTCCCTTTTTACTTTATTCGAGGTAGCTTCTTCACAGGGGCTACCTTTAACCTATTTTATATGAACGTAACATCAAAGAGTTGTAAGCTGCCAGATGGCCGCGAGATTTCCATTGAGACGGGCAAACTCGCTCGTCAGGCCGATGGTTCTGTAGTGTTGAGAATGGGAAATACCATGTTGTTAGCAACGGTGGTATCTGCTCAGCAAGGTAAAGAAGGAGCTGATTTTCTTCCACTTTCTGTTGATTACCAGGAGAAATTTGCAGCCACGGGCAAAGTCCCAGGAGGTTTCCTAAAACGCGAAAGCAAACTTTCTGATTACGAAGTTTTGATCAGCCGCCTGGTTGACAGAGCTATTCGTCCACTATTCCCAAGCGACTATCATGCTGATACACAGGTTATGATTTACCTGATCAGCGGTGATCTAAATGCATTGCCTGATTCACTTGCTGCTTTTGCTGCGTCTGCTGCACTTTCTATTTCAGATATTCCTTTTCAAGGACCAATCTCCGAAGTACGTGTTGCAAGAGTAGATGGTAAGTTTGTTATCAATCCAACAGCGCCGGAAAAAGAGCGCGCTGATATCGACCTGATGGTAGGTGCTTCTATTGAAAACATTCTGATGGTAGAAGGTGAGATGAAGGAAGTAAGCGAAGATGATATGCTTGAAGCATTGAAGCTTGCTCACGATGCTATCAAAATACAATGCCAGTTACAAATTGATCTCGCAAAAGAACTTAACAAAACAGTTAAGAGAGAATACAACCATGAAGTTCACGATGAGGCGTTGAAAGCTGAAATGTGGAATCTGCTTTATGACAAAGCGTATGAAGCTGCAAGCCTTCTTACTAAAGATAAAAAAGAACGCGCTAAGGCATTCTCAAAAGTGCTTGATGATTACCTCGCAACATGGTCTGAAGACACAACCTACAGCAAAGATTTAGCGAAACATTACTATCACGACATCCAGAAGAAAGCAGCACGTAATCTTGTGTTGAACAAAAATGTGCGGTTAGATGGTCGTAAGACAACCGAGATCAGACAGATCTGGAGTGAGGTTGATTACTTGCCATCAGCACATGGATCTTCAATCTTCACACGTGGAGAAACGCAATCATTGTCAACGGTCACACTAGGTACTAAACTTGATGAGCAGCTTATTGATGGCGCTATGTTCTCAGGTTCTAATAAATTTATTCTTCACTATAACTTCCCTGGATTTTCAACAGGCGAAGTGAAGCCAAACAGAGGTCCCGGTCGCCGCGAGATTGGTCACGGTAACCTGGCATATCGTGCATTGAAACAAGTATTGCCTCCTGATACAGAAAATCCTTATGCGATACGCGTAGTTTCTGATATCCTTGAGTCAAACGGATCATCATCTATGGCAACAGTATGTGCTGGTTCATTAGCATTAATGGATGCAGGTCTTCCTGTAAAGGGGCCCGTTTCAGGTATTGCTATGGGTATGATTTCTGATAGCGAAACTGGTAAATACGCAATCTTGTCTGACATTCTTGGTGACGAAGATCACCTTGGAGATATGGACTTCAAAGTAACTGGTACAGAAAAAGGTATTACTGCATGTCAGATGGATTTGAAGGTTGATGGCCTAACATATGACGTTTTAAAAGAAGCATTATTACAGGCTAAAGAAGGCCGCCTTCATATTCTGAATGAAATGAAGAAGACCCTTGCTTCAACTCGCAGTGAGCTTAAACCACATGCTCCTCGTTCTGTAGTTCTCACCATTGAGAAAGATATGATTGGAGCGGTAATCGGGCCCGGTGGAAAAGTTGTTCAGGATATACAAAAAACCAGCGGTGCTACTGTTGTTATCGAAGAAGTTGGAAACCAGGGTCTCGTTAGCGTCTTTGCCAATGACCAGACTGCTATGGATATGGCTCTTAAACGCATAAAGGCTATCGTAGCAATACCAGAGGTAGGTCAGGTTTATGATGGCAAGGTGAAGTCTATCATGCCTTTCGGTGCGTTTGTTGAATTTATGGCTGGAAAAGATGGCCTGTTACATATCTCTGAAATTAAGTGGGAACGTCTCGAAACAATGGATGGCGTGCTCGAAGTAGGTGAAGAGATAAAAGTTAAATTGATAGAAGTAGACAAGAAAACAGGTAAATTCCGTCTTTCAAGAAAAGTTCTGTTACCAAGACCTCCAAAACCGGAAACAACACCGACTGAATAATCGTTGTATCTTAAGATTGACAGGAACTATCTTTTAACGTTATATTGTTACACAAACGAATTGAAAAGACTGAATGAGACAACTAAAGATTAGTAAACAGATCACCAACCGTGAAAGCCAATCTCTGGATAAATATCTTCAGGAAATTGGAAAGGTTGATCTGCTTACACCCGACGAGGAGGTTGAGTTAGCGAAAAGAATCAAGGAAGGAGATCAGATTGCACTTGAAAAACTTACAAAAGCAAATTTGCGCTTTGTGGTTTCTGTAGCGAAACAATATCAAAACCAGGGACTTTCTCTAGGGGACTTAATAAACGAAGGTAATCTGGGGCTTATTAAAGCAGCACAACGCTTTGATGAAACCCGCGGTTTTAAATTTATCTCTTATGCTGTATGGTGGATTCGTCAATCCATTTTACAGGCACTTGCTGAACAGTCTCGTATTGTACGTTTGCCGTTGAATAGAGTAGGTTCATTAAATAAAATCTCAAAAACATTTTCTGAACTGGAACAAAAGTATGAACGTGAGCCTTCTCCTGAAGAACTTGCCGAAGTACTGGATGTTACAACAGCTGAAGTTGTTGATACCATGAAAATATCAGGTCGCCATGTTTCCATGGATGCACCGTTTGTTCAAGGTGAAGAAAATAGTCTCCTGGATGTGTTAGAAAATGACAGCGAAGAGACACCAGACTCAGGTTTGATGAATGACTCGCTGAGAAGAGAAGTACAACGCGCCCTCTCAACACTTACACAACGGGAAGCAGATGTTATCACCCTTTATTTCGGATTGAACGGCGAGCATGCCATGACGCTGGAAGAGATCGGTGAGAAATTCAATCTTACCCGTGAGCGTGTTCGTCAGATCAAGGAGAAAGCTATTCGCCGTCTGCGACATACTTCAAGAAGCAAGGCATTGAAACCATACTTAGGTTAAAATACGTTATAATTAAACATTGCGGGGGTCTTCTTAGGGAGACCCTTTATTATTACAATTGAATTAAAAGCTCAACATACAATGGATAACAAAACAGTTAAAGTACTCATTATTGGTTCCGGTCCTGCAGGTTATACCGCTGCCATTTACGCGGCCCGTGCAGGCCTTAAGCCAGTACTTTATACAGGAGGTCAACCCGGAGGTCAGCTCACTACTACGAATGATGTAGAGAACTTTCCAGGTTATCCTGATGGTATCAATGGCCCTCAGATGATGGTCGATCTCCAAAAACAAGCTGAGCGTTTCGGCACCAGCATCAATTATGGTCTTGTTACGGCAGTTGATTTTTCAGGCTGGCCGCACAAGATCACAGTTGACGAAAAAGAAGTGATCATGGCGGAAACAGTAATCATTGCAACGGGTGCTACAGCTAAATATCTGGGACTTCCTTCAGAAGCAAAATATTCTAATCATGGTGTATCTGCTTGTGCCGTCTGCGATGGGTATTTCTATCGTGGTAAAGAAGTCGCTGTAGTGGGAGCTGGTGATTCAGCCGCCGAAGAGTCAACATACCTTGCCAATCTTTGCACGAAGGTTCACCTTATAGTAAGACGTGACGAAATGCGTGCATCTAAAATTATGCAGCAACGCGTTATAAATACGCCTAACATTGAAGTGCACTGGAATAGCGAGACGGAAGAAATCCTGGGAGATGACAGTGGTGTTACAGGGGCCAGCATAATTAATACAAAAACAGGAGAGAAGAAGGTGCTGCCAGTTCAGGGGTTCTTCCTGGCAATTGGTCATAAACCCAATACAGATATTTTTAAAGATTATCTTGATATGGATGAAACTGGTTACATTAATGTTAAACCAGGTTCTACCAAAACTAATGTTGAAGGAGTCTTTGCCGTAGGCGATGCCGCAGACAGAGTTTATCGTCAGGCCATTACAGCAGCAGGCACAGGTTGTATGGGTGCGCTTGATGCAGAGAAATTTCTGGTGGCAAAAGAAATGGAAGCTGTTCATTAATCAGAATCATACTCAATATTACCACCAATGAAACTTGATATTCTTGTGTTATGCGCTCATCCCGATGATGCCGAATTAGGATGCGCAGGTACATTGGTAAGTCATATTGCAAAGGGGCATAAAGTTGGCATTGTTGATTTAACACGAGGCGAATTAGGCACACGTGGCACAGCTGAAGATCGCGATCGTGAAGCAGCAGAATCAGCAAAAATTCTGGGCATTCACGCCCGCGAGAATCTCCGTTTGAAGGACGGATTTTTTCAGAATACAAAAGAAGATCAACTCAAAGTTATTCAGGCTATTCGTAAATATCAGCCGTCTATCGTTTTAACAAATGCTGTTCAGGATCGCCACCCTGATCATGGAAAGGGGGCTCATCTTACGTATGATTCCTGTTTTCTGTCGGGCTTAATAAAGATTGAAACATTTGATGAAGCTGGTATCAAGCAGACTGCGTGGAGGCCTCACGCAGTTTATCATTTTATTCAGAGTCAGTTTATTAAGCCTGATTTTGTTGTGGACATATCAAACTATTGGGATACTAAAATGAAAGCTATCATGGCTTTCAAAACACAATTCTTTAATCCTGATAGTAAGGAGCCAGAGACCTACATTTCAAGCCCGGAGTTTTTGCGCATGATTGAATCACGCGCAAAAGAACTCGGGCATGCCATTGGTGTTAAGTATGGTGAAGGGTTTACAGTTAGTAGATATCCGGGAGTGAGATCGTTGTTTGATCTTATTTGATCAGGGAGCGAGTCGGTGGATCTTCCAGTCATTATCTACCAGTGTAAATTCAATTCTGTCATGCAGTCGACTTGGTCTTCCTTGCCAGAATTCAATTAAGAACGGTGTGACTTCGTATCCTCCCCATTGATTAGGCCTGGGTAATGTTTCTTTGCCAGCAAATCTTGATTCAATTTGCTTCACTCTTTCCTCCAAAATATCGCGATCGTTAATGACAGAACTTTGAGGGGATGACCACGCCCCAACCTGAGAACCGCGAGGTCTGCTTGTAAAATAAGCATCTGAAACTAAGGACTCTACACGATCTGCTGTTCCTTCAATCCGCACCTGTCTTTCAAGTTCAGGCCAAAAGAAAGTTAATGCACATGCTGTATTTTGCTCCAGCTCTCTGCCTTTTTTACTTTGATAATTAGTGTAGAATTGAAACTTACCAGCTTCAATTCCTTTCAGCAACACAATGCGCGACGACGGTCTGCCGTTTTCATTGACAGTAGCCAGATTCATAGCGTTTGGTTCAAGCGAATCACTTTTTAAAGCTTCATCAAACCATAATTGGAATTGTTTAATGGGATCTTTTTGGATTGTTGAAACGTCTAAGGTCTTTTTTGAGTATTCTTTTCGTAGATCAGCTATGGTTTGCATACGGTTGCAATTTTAATTGTTATTTTAACCCATCTAATTAACTTGAGCGGGATGGTGACGAAGTATTTCATGGAGCTATTGAAAGTGTAATATTTCCTTAAATTTAAGCTTTGTATTTTGTGTTCAGCATTATAAACACCACTACTTAATGGAGTTTTTCAAATACAAGAATAAGATAAAACCTGATAAGGGAAGGCTTCTGATATCAGAACCTTTTCTACCTGACCCAAATTTTGAACGCACTGTTGTACTTCTGTGCGATCATAACGAAGAGGGATCGTTTGGGTTTGTATTAAATAAGCCCTCTATTCTGAAAGTTAGTGAAGTGATGGAAGAGGCACTAAACCTGGATGAAGTTGTTTATGTAGGTGGCCCTGTTCAACAAGATACATTGCATTTCATTCATCGAAATACAGGTGTTGAAAACGCTACGGAAATTTTAGAAGGAATAAACTGGGGCGGGAGTTTTGATAGCCTTGTACTTTTAATGCAGACTCATCAAATCTCACAAGCCAATATTCGTTTCTTTTTAGGATACAGTGGTTGGGGACCAGGACAACTGGAGAAGGAGTTAGAGGAGGATTCATGGATTGTATGCGATTATGTTAACGACAAGTTTTTATTTGAAACGGAACCAACCCTGATGTGGAAAAAGGCGTTGGAGAGTATGGGAGGCCGGTTCTCTGTCTATTCTAACTATCCGACTGATCCACGATTGAATTAAGCATTTTTAGTAACTTTACACAAAAGCGCAGAAATGGACTTGACCATGGCAATGGAAACAGACAAAAGAGAGCAGGAAAATGTACAACCCGGGTTGGTAGAAAACCATAGTAAGGAACTACATTCCGAGATAGATCTCTCTGAACGTGATGAGACAACCACCGACATCATTGATGATGAGGTTCATGTTGATTATTCTCATTTCACTAAAAAAGAATTTGCTGAACTAGTCAAAGAACTTTCAAAGGAAAATAATTTTAAGAAATCAGATACCATCATCAGAGAGATTAAACCTTTGTTTGATGAGATTCGCGATAAGGAAAGAGGCGAAGCTCTTCAACGTTTTATCAGCAACGGAGGTATAGCTGAAGATTTCGATTACAAAGGTGATGAATATGATACCATCTTAGATGCTAACCTGAAGCTCATTCGTGATAGAAAGACACAATACTATAAGCAGTTAGAAGATTCCAAAATCAATAATCTCCGTAAAAAAGAAGAACTTATTGAAAGACTTCGTCAGTTGGTTGATGGACATGATAACAACAATCAATTTGATGCTTTTAAAGAAATTCAAAAAGAATGGAAGGCTACAGGAGCAGTTCCTGGTCCGCAGGCAAAAACACTGTGGGCTAATTATCATGCATTAGTAGATCGCTTCTATGATACTCAAAGTATCTATTTTGAATTAAAAGAATTAGACCGCAGAAAAAACCTGGAATTAAAACTGGAACTTTGTGCTCGCGCAGAGCGCCTGGCTGGTGTTGATATCATTAAAGATGCAATTCGTGAATTGAATGAGCTTCATCACGAATTCAAACACATTGGCCCGGTGCCAATGGAAGAAAAGGAAAAGACATGGCAACGTTTCAAGACGGCATCAGATGCTGTTTATGCGCGTCGTGATCAATACATTGAAAAGCTTCAGCAAGAGCTCCAGACAAACTACGATGAGAAGCATAAGTTAACAGAAGCAGTGCAAGCTTTTGTTTCGTTTAATTCTGATCGCATTAAAGATTGGAATGAAAAAACGAAAGAGGTTCTTGAACTTCAGAAAAAGTGGGATACGTTTGGTGGCCTCCCTCGTGCCAAAGCCAAAGAAGTTAATAAAAGTTTCTGGTCAGCATTCAAAACTTTCTTCAATAACAAAAATGCTTTCTTCAAGAAATTGGATGAAGAACGTGATCGTAATCTTCAATTGAAATATGAGTTAGTAAAGAAAGCTAACGAATTGAAAGAAAGTAATGATTGGGATAAGAGTTCTAATGAACTTAAAGAACTCCAATCGAAATGGAAAGATATTGGTCCGGTGCCAGAGAAATTCCGCGAGAAAGTTTTTAAAGAATTTAAAGAAGCCTGCGATTATTTCTTTGAACAACGACGTGGTCAGCAAGGTAAAGTTGAAGTTGAGCAACTCGAAAATCTGAAACAGAAGCAAGCTATCTGTGAAGAGTTGGAAAAACATACGCAAGAACAAACTACATCTGTTGAAATTCTTGAAGCTCTTCAGGAAAAATATAACGGAATAGGCTTTGTTCCGAAAAAAGAGGTAAGTGCCATTCGCAATCGCTTTAACGATGCTGTAAATAAATTTGTACATGCGCTTAAAGATCTTTCTGAAGATCAGAAAAACCGTGTGCTGTTAGAGAGCCAGTTAAACGACTTGCGCAAAGACCCGATGGGAGACCAGAAGATCTATGCCAAGGAACAGGCTATTCGCAAGAAGATCAGTAAAGTGGAGGAAGATATCGCTATCCTCAAAAACAATCTTGAATTCTTCGGTCGCTCTAAAAATGCGGACAAATACAAAGATGAATTCAATGAGAAAATAAAGGAATCGTCAGAGCATTTGAAGCAGTTGAAGGATCAATTAAAAATGCTTCGTACAGTCTCTTAAAACTTTATTTACAAAAATATCCAGCGTGAAGTTGGAAAGTAGAAAGCAACTATTATTTTTGCACCTCCAATTACAACACAACAATTGGAATAGCCCTTAAAAGCTAGTTTAAAGCCTCCTTAGCTCAGCTGGTAGAGCAACTGACTTGTAATCAGTAGGTCATTGGTTCGATTCCGATAGGGGGCTCTTCGAAACCCGGTTTTCTTAATAGAAGATCGGGTTTTTTATTTTTTGATGCTTGGATTTTGTTAGCAAATTTCTTGGTCTGCTCAATAGAACAAATAAGCATGACTTCACCTGTGTGCAGTTAAGCTAAGATTGAGATTCAGAACGGACTGATTTATTAATGAGATTCCACAAGTAAAATCAAAATCACACTAATCGAGATAATAAATTCTCGCAGATAAAATTTTAATTCCTTTAGTGATCGGGTGATGTGGTATTTAATTGCTTTTTGAGACAGGTTTAACTTCTCTGAGATTTCAGCAATTGATTTATGCTCCAGTCTGTTAAGCCTGAAAACAACCTGAGTCTTTTCCGGTAAACGGCTTATTCCTTTTTCAAGCTCTTCGTAAAGATTCTTTAACTCTACAGCCTGCAATGTTTCTTCGGCACTAATTTTTGCAAAAGTCCGATAGAACTCATTATGCTTTTCAACAGTGACTTTCTTTTTTACATAGTTTATCACCTGGTACTTCACTGCAATAGCAAGATAATTTGGAAGGTTATCGATAACAAGAGATGATCTTCTTTCCCAAAGGCGCATGAATGTTTCCTGAACAATCTCCTGCGCACCATCTATTGAGTTAGTCTTTGAGTATGCAATTGACCTTACTTTGGGCGCATGGCGGTCATACAATTCTGCAAATGCATTGCTGTCGTTTTGCTGCAATAGCAATAACAGATCCCTGTCAGTATGGTTTTGGTATAGGCTCAATAAATGTAATGTGCACAATTATAGTATATGTGAAAGTAAAAGTCAACGGTTGCGGTTTCGATATAAATCAAAATAAATTCATTTTTAGTTTAGACTCTCATGCGAGTTAGCTGACTTAGTATTTGTATGAAGTTACTTTACGAGTTCAAAACTTTACTCGGACGTTTTCTGTCCGGTTCGACAACACCTGAGGAAAATGAGGTGATCGAGAAGTGGTATTCTGCACTGGATTCAGAAAATAATCATCCGGTACTGGAACCAAATGAAGCTGATGTTTTGCATGCACAGGATTTTGAAACAATTCAAAACCGAATTAAAAATCGCCGTGGTAAAGTAATTTACTTATGGACATCTCTGGCTGCTGCGGCTGTGATTGTTTTCGGAATTGTGTACGTTTTTAGTATCAAAGACAGTGCTATCAATATAAATGCAGGAGCGCAGCAGGCAAGGGTAGTTGTACCTCCCAATTGCAAATTCTCTAATGATACTCAACAACCTAAAGCCATTTGGCTGACAGATTCGTCTCGCATTGTTCTTCAACCTCACAGTCTTATTACAGTAGCAGAATCTTTCAATGAAGAGGATCGAAATGTTGTACTTGAAGGAGAAGCGCTTTTCGAAATTAAGCGTGATGAGAAACGGCCTTTTCACGCTTTTACATACGGTGTCGTCACAAAAGTTCTCGGAACAAGCTTTGTAATAAAAGCGCCATCACGTGATGAGCAGATCACTGTGATTGTGCGTACAGGTAAAGTCTCTGTTGCCAGCGAAGGAATTAACCAGAAATCTAAAACAGAAGTTATTGTTACGCCCAATCAACAAGCTACATTCTATCCGGAAAAAAAATTATTAGAAGCTTCTGTTGTTGACGAACCGATGCTCCTTCTGAAGGAGGGTAGATTCAGAAATGAATATGATGAAGAACCCATTATTAATATTCTGAATGAGATTGAAAAAATGTATGGTGTAGAGATCAGCTACGACCAAGAGGTTCTAAAAAAATGCAGAGTAACAACGGCCTTTACAAATGAAGGACTTTATCAGAGAATGAATCTCTTAACCAAAGCTATTGGTGCGAAATATACAGTAGAGGGAGTACGAATTTATGTCTATAGTAAAGGATGTCAAATTAATTAAACGGTTATGCCTATGAGAATCTGTACATAGATATTTATAAAAAAGCCGGAGAATGTTGGCGCATTTTTCCGGCTCGTCCGGCATCCAAGGGATGTGGACTTGTTTTTAACATCTTACTCATGCAAAAACTATTAAATATATGAATAATGGGAAATTTATTCAAAAAGGCATAACGGCTTTTATGAAATTTACAGTCCTGCAATTTGCAATATCAATAACTATTTCTGCTATGACTTATGCCAGCAACAGTCATGGACAGGATATTTTGAACCGAAAGATTTCGGTACGAGCGTTTAACAAATCGCTTAAGAGTGTGTTGAAGAGTATTGAAAAACAGTTAGCTGTAACCTTCACGTATAATTCAGAACTCTTAAGTAACAGAGAACGCGTTAACATCGATTTAGACAGTGCAAAACTGAGCGATGTAATCGATCAGCTCTTTAAGTCTACTGTTGACTATGAGATGATAAACGATCAGATGATTATTGTTCCTCGTCAACCTGATGAGAATCTTAATGCAACAGGAGATGTATCACCTGTTATAACAATCACTGGAAAGGTTGTAGACAACGAGTCGCCATTGCCAGGTGTAAACATTCTTGAGAAAGGAACTACGAACGGAACGACTACAGATTCAGATGGTAATTATAAGATAGAACTGATAGGAACAAATGCAGTTTTGGTATTCAGCTTTATTGGTTATGAAAGTCAGGAGATTGCTGTAGGAGAGGGGCAAACTACAGTTGACGTCAAGCTAGTACAGAATATACGTAAACTGGAGGAGGTTGTAGTTGTTGGTTATGGTACTCAGAAAAAAACAAACCTAACCGGAGCGGTTGGTAGCGTCCAGATGACCGACATGCAAAGCAGGCCGCTTACCAACACAGGCCTCGCATTGCAAGGTACAGTAGCGGGTGTGTATGCACTGCAAAGCTCAGGACAACCTGGTGCTGATGGAGCTGTAATTAGCATTCGTGGTGTTGGAACGTTTGGTGATAACTCTCCACTGGTGTTAATTGATGGATTCCCAGGTAATCTTGTTGATGTTAACCCTATCGATGTAAAATCTATTTCTGTTTTAAAAGATGCTGCCTCTTCAGCTATTTATGGAAACAGGGCAGCCAACGGTGTTATTCTGGTTACTACAAAGAGAGGATCGGAAGGCAAGCTGAATATTAACTATAGCTCATACTTTGGTACACAGCGGGCAACGGCATTGCCACATGTATTAAACTCAGTTGAGTATGCAACACTAAAAAATGAAGCAGCAGCAAATACAGGAAACAGCCTGCCTTACACCGATGCAGAAATTCAGAAATTTGCAGCACACAACGATCCTTTATACCCAGACATCAATTACTTCGATGTGTATTATGGAAAGGCCAGCATGCAAAACCACCGATTGAATCTTACCGGAGGTAACAAGAATGTACAATTTGCTTTTATGCTGGGGCAATTAAATCAGAATGGTATTCTTGTAGGAACTGATTATAAAAAGACTGACTTCCGTTCTAATATTGATGCTCACTTTTTGAAAAATGACAGGCTTAGATTTTCTGGTAACATCTCTGGTAACCTTGGTGTGAAAAATGAACCTACTGATCTTTGGTCAACAGAATGGTATGCTTCTCTTGCGCCTGTGCATCCTTTAAAAAATGCTGCAGGTCAGTGGATGGCTGTAAATGGTGAGCGTAATTTTTTTGGCGAAGTTAAAGAAGGCAGCACAGCAAAGACGAAAAGATATAACCTCAATGCACAGGTTGAAGCAGAATATAAAATTGTTGATGGGCTGAGTGCACAGGTTACGTATGGCTATAAAGTTACAACCTCTAATCGTAATGCATTTCATGCCAATGTAGCGCTTTACAACAGAGATGGCAGCAGTCAGAATCTGGCGTCAGATTTAAGCGTATCCAATGAAACAGATGTTCAGACTATGTTGACATCATTGCTTAAATACACTAAATCATTCGGGCAGCATGATTTGAATTTATTAGCGGGATACTCTGAAGAAGAATTTCTCTACGACTGGCAAAGCGGATACCGTTCTAAATTTATTAACAACTCTCAGCGCGTGTTAAGTCTTGGCGATCCGTCAACACAAACGAACGATGCAGGAAGTTATGACCTTGGTTTACGCTCTTACTTCGGACGTTTGAATTATGGATTCAAAGGTAAATATTTATTCGAAGCCAATATCCGGAAGGATGGATCTTCGCGATTTGCCGAAGGTCATAAGTGGGGAGTCTTCCCATCTTTCTCCGGCGGCTGGGTTATTTCAGAAGAAAATTTTATGCAAAATATAGGCTGGTTGAATATGCTTAAGATAAGAGCATCATGGGGACGTTTGGGTAATCAGAATATTAATAATTATTACAACGGCAGTGACATCCTTTCTTCTGGCATGAATTATTCATTGGGAGGTACGTTGTATTCTGGCGTTGCTGTTACAGCCATGACGAATAAAGATATAAGCTGGGAAACAGCCGAGCAGCAGAACATTGGTATTGATGTGGCGTTGAAAAACGGTATAGGATTAACGGTTGATTATTTTGACAAGAAGACAAAAGATCTTTTAAAGACAAGACCGATACCACTTACTATGGCGTTGGGCAATCCGTATGTAAATGCTGGTGAGGTTCAGAATAAAGGTATTGAAGCTGCGATAAGCTATAAGACAAATTTTTCAAATGGACTTGTATTTACTTCATCGCTTAATATGACGCATGTTGTAAATAAAATTACAAAGCTGGAAGTTCCTGAAGAGCTTACTTCTCCTAAAGCAATCAAGATAGGATCAGCTATCAATTCATTCTACGGCTATCAGATGGACGGAATTTACCAGCTCTCTGATTTTGATTATTCCAACGGTGTCTATACGCTGAAACCAGGTGTAGTATCCGTAGCAAATTTTACAGCACAGCCGGGCGATATCAAGTTTAAAGATCTTGATGGTGACGGAACCGTTGATATGAATCACGACAGAAAAGTTATTGGAAAACAATTTCCTGATTTAACGTATGCATTGAATCTTAATTTTAAATGGAGATCGTATGATCTTGGCATGTTCCTGCAAGGCGTTCAGGGAATTCAAGGTTATACCTATTATGAAATTGCTACACCCTTCAGTGGCTTTGCTAACATGGGTGATTGGTGGAAAAATCGTTGGACACCCGAACATCCATCCAATGAATATCCAAGACTTACATTGGACGGAGTACGCAATAATATACACTCATCTTTCTACATGGGTAACGCTTCGTATTTGCGTTTGAAAAACATTGAGCTGGGCTATACCATCAATCCGAAATTTATTTCCAAAGCAGGCATCGGTTCAATACGGGTTTACGGAAATATTCAAAACGCCTTTACCATTACAAAGTTCAAAGGGTTTGATCCTGAGCAAACAGTTGATCAAACAAGAGCACAAGCCTTTCCACAGGTTCGTGTCATGACAATGGGAATAAATGTTAACTTTTAATGATCAGGGAGTATGAAAAATTTAACTAAAATCATCACTTCGTTTTTTCTTTTGGCTATCCTAGTTGGTTGCTCATCAGATCTTCTGAATAAAACACCAAAAGACAGATTGTCTCCTTCTACATTCTACCAGAATGAAACACAGGTTAAAATAGGTCTTATCGGTGTATACAATGCTCTTCCGCCGAATGCAACGCCTAATCATTTTTATCAATTTGATTTCATGTCAGATAATGGTTACTGCCAGGATGCATGGCAAGGTTCAAGAGAGGTTGGCGAGTGGCTCACAAACACTTCAAGCTGGGCACCGTATGCAAAATGGACGCAGAACTATACTATCATTAGCAGGGCAAATCAGTTATTGTCTGCGCTTGAATCGGCTCCGGTATCGGATGAAGTTAAATCACTGACATCGGCCGAAGTAAAATTTTTGAGAGCATATGCGTATAGTGATCTGATCTCTTATTTCGGTGATGTGCCACTCATCCTCGATGTTCAGACATTATCAGATGCTTACGTTACCAGGACGCCGAAGAGCGAAGTGCTAACAGCAATTCTTGCTGATCTTGATGAAGCAGCATCTGTTCTACCTTCTTCTTACGGCAGTGCTGACGTTGGACGTGCCACTAAAGGAGCAGCGCTGGCTTATAAAGCAAAGATTTTACTCTATAATGAAAAATGGGATGACGCAGCCGCAGCGGCAAAGGCTGTTATTGATTTAGGCGCCTATAGTTTGTTTGCTGATTATGAAGGTCTCTTCCTGGAAGAAAATGAAAACAACAGTGAAGTAATTTTCGACATCCAGTATATCAAATCAACACAATCTCAGCCATGGCCTTCTGCGGCTCTATCACTTAGTAACTGGCCTACAGCTAACGTTACGGCTGATATGATCAACTCCTATTACATGACCAACGGATTGCCTATCACAGATGTTAACTCAGGCTACAATGATCAAGATCCCTATACAAATCGTGATCTCAGGTTGGCTGCATCAGTAGTGCTTCCAGGGTCACAAATGGGATCACACACATTCATACCTGCGAACGATCAGGTGCCTTGTGGCGCAAGGCCGCGTAAATATGCTGACCTCGGTAGCACCAACGTAAACAATTGTTCCATCAACACCATTCTGATGCGCATGGCCGACATTTATCTCATGCGTGCTGAGGCACTTATTGAATCAGGAAGTACTGCTCAGGAAATTTATGATTTGATAAACACTGTACGCGCAAGAGCGAACATGCCGAAAGTTGAAGATGTAGAAGGAACAGGACTGAGTCAGAGCCAGCTTCGCGCTATTGTGCGCCATGAAAGAAGAGTTGAATTTTACAATGAAGGAACACGCTATGCTGACATGCTGCGTTGGAAAGATGAGTCGTTAGTGCATGATGTATATGGCTATGATAAATCAAAATTGTCTGATCCTTCAAGTGCTTCAACATGGGTATTTGATCAAATAAAAATACAAACAAGATCTTTTGATTCTGCCAAAGGATGGTTGTGGCCAGTGCCCCAGGCGGACATACAGATCAATAAAAATTTACTTCCCAATAATCCGGGATACTAATTATCTCGTTCGTAAAAACGATACAATTTATTAAACAGAGATAGTTTATATTTAAGCAGTTGTAGGAACGATCCTGCAACTGCTTTTTTATAAGTTCTTAC
>DATCRE010000763.1:0-2026 GCA_036569145.1 Cyclobacteriaceae bacterium | reverse complement strand
ATTGTATTGAAGAGCTACATTAAAGCACTTAATGAATATGCCGAACGTGAAAAACAATTGAAAGCAAAAGAGTCTAAAGGCTACCAGGAATCTTTGAACTGGCTGATCAACGGAGCGGATTCTATACCACTTACGAATACCAACAGACCTTCGAAGTTTAAGCCGTTGATAATGATAGAGGATAAATACACAACGGGCCTTGCATACACAGACTCATTAAATGCTTCCGGATATTTTTATAATATACCGTTATCTCATAAACCTCAGATCAAGGTAAGTTATCCTGTTGACAAAAATAATTTCAAGCTAAGAAGATTGCCCTATATCAAAGCTCTCTCCTTTTCTGATGCAGCAGGACAGATATTTTTTGTCGCGACATATTCTGAGCGTGCAGAGAAAGAAAAGTATCCAGTATCAATTGCCAAGATTTATAAATCAGATGGCCTGGCATGGAGTACTAATTATTCGTTCGCATTTATTCCCAGAACAATTACATTCAAATCAGAAACAGGCGAACTCACCGTTGCAGGTGATGCAGCGCAGGTTGTAATTGATAAGAATGGAAAGATGTTGAAGTGAGAAATGCTGAAATTAGGAGTAGGGGAAAAAAATAACGACTGAGGGAAAAACTTAATCGTTATTGCCAACAAGCTTCTTCCAATCCTGGTAGCGCATATCAATGCGTGTTCTTAAGCGTTCGTAATTTTCCCAGCTATCAGTAACGTGATATATAGACGGTAACATTTTTACCAGGATCTCATCGTAGTCTCCTCGGTAGAGACCGCCACCATAATAGTAATAGGTAAACATATTTCCAGAACGGCTGAATAATTCAAAGCCAAGGTATCCATCCCATATTTCGCTTAGAATGGTGCAGGAAATCTCTCTTCTTTTGAATCTGAAAATCTGGTTAGAAGCTTCATCTTCAAAGTATTCTGAATATAGACCTGTGTCTATAATCCATCCTAAATACATACCGATATGAACATAAGCTTGTTCAATAGGAAGTGAGTCAGGGAAGTTGCCTAAAAAGTGGCTCTTCGCATTGTCATAGATGGTTTTTTGAATCTCCGCTTTTCTTTCCATATAACAATTATAACTTTGATTAACCACTTAAACAAACAAAACCTATATTTTATAGTAAGATAGAACGTTTGTTTAATGGAAGAATAAGTACCCAACAAATATAGCTGCGATAACACCAGCAGCATCTGCAATGAGACCTGCAGAAAGTGCATAGCGGGTTTTTCTAACGCTAACCGATCCAAAGTATACTGCCAGAATGTAGAATGTAGTTTCTGCGCAACCTCTGAAGATACTGCTGAGGTTTGCAGCGAATGAATCAGGACCAAATGTTTTGGAAATTTCAATCATCATGGCACGTGAGCCCTGACCTGTGAGAGGTTTTAAGAGTGCAACGGGTAAGGCATCCACAAAATCTGAATTAAAGCCTAGGTAGTCTGTTGTAAACTTGACGCCATCCGTTATTAATGTTAATGCACCTGACGCACGAAATACACCAATGCCCACAAGGATTGCGATGAGAAATGGAATGATCTTGATGGATGTTTCGAAACCTTCTTTTGCTCCTTCAACAAATGTTTCAAACAATGGAATTTTTCTAACCAGTCCGAGCAAAAGAAATGATACGATAACTGTAATGATGATGACGCTTGTTATGAGTGTTGACTGTTGTTGAAGCTCTTCGTTTGTTAATGTTGCAAAGTACATTACCGCGGCACCAATAATGGCCATCAAACCTCCGATGTAGCCAAGCAAAACCGGATCTAGCAACTTGATCTTTTGCCTGAAGCTTAAGTAGATCAATCCCACAATAGTAGAACAAAACGTAGCGATGAGTGTGGGGATAAAAATGCTGGTCGGGTTTAAAGAACCTACTGTGGTGCGGTCTGCAATGATAGCCAATGGTATTACCGTTAGTCCACTTGTATTTAGCACAAGGAACATTATTTGAGCATTGGAGGCTGTTTCCTTATCAGGGTTAAGCTCCTGAAGCTCTTTCATA
>DATCRE010000762.1:0-14877 GCA_036569145.1 Cyclobacteriaceae bacterium | reverse complement strand
GGGTGCTTCTTATGCCTGCATGAGTGGCTCAGGCTCATCCGTCTTTGGAATTTTTGAGAAGGAAATCGTCTATAAACCTGATTATCTTTTCAGTTGGTCAGGTTTCCTATAACAAGACGAATAATCAATCGATGTATACCGTTTTATCAAATTGTTTTTTAAGCAGCGGATAGGACAATACAGCACAAAGAATTACCGCTGTGCCAATGTAGAAATTGGCAGACATCTTCTCTTTTTCCTGAAAGATAATCACTGCCATGGCAATACCATACAGAGGTTCCAGGTTCAAACAAAGCTGAAATACAAATACCGATATTTTTTTCATGAGCTCAACGGCTACGGTATAGGCATAAACCGAACATACGCCCGCTAAAATCAAAAGATATAACCAGTCTGATAACGTGGGTAAGACTAAAACATCTTCCAGCGGCGACCATCCTATTTTATAGATACTCAAAAAAATTGCTGTTCCGATAAAAGCACCACCCATCTCATAAAAAGTAATGGCGCGTGAACTAACACGCTTCACTAAGGCAGAATTAAAAATAGAAAACAGCGCAGATGTAAAGCCTGCAAAAATAGCAATCAGCAATCCTACTTTGTATTGAAAATCAAACGAGAAAATAATGTAGAGTCCAGCCAGCACAATAAGTCCAAGTGCCAGCTCAAATTTTTTAATTCTTGTTTTTTTTAACCACGGCTCAAGTATAGCTGCCCACAATGAATTAGTAGCAAAACCAACAAGACTCACCGAAACATTTGCTAACCGCGCTGATCCAAAAAATGCAAGCCAATGCAATGAAACCACAAAACCAATAAGTAAAAGTTTTATCAGATCTGGTTTGCTCACGCGAAGACTTTCCTTCGAAAAAGAAATTAAAGTATACATTCCAATAGCCGCTAACGCGCATCGGAGCATCACCATCTCCATTGCCGGAACTGATATAAGCTTACCCAATATGGCCGTGAAGCCCCACAGAAAAACCAGAAAGTGAAGCTTTATATAATCATTTGTTGAAGCCATCAACGTGGAACGTATTTATACATGAATAAGGCTATTGCTCCGAAGAGGATGTTGGGTATCCAGACTGAAATAATCGGAGCCATAGATCCCGCTTCTGCAAAAGAACGGAATAGAACGAAAAACAAAATAAATACAAACGACAATGCAAACCCTAACGCAATCTGTAAACCTGTGCCTCCACGACTTTTGCGTGAGGCTACAATTACACCCATGAAGACCAGGATAAAAATGGTAAATGGAGAAGAGTAACGTGTATACTTTTCAACTTCATACGATTCAATACCTGTACTGCCCCGTTGTCTGAGTGTTCGTATATAATCATTTAATTCTCCTAGTGTCATACCGTCATATTTCCGGTAATCACTTTCAAATTCCTTTGGACTTATAACTAAAGCTGTATCCAATGTTGCACCTGTTTTTGTAATGGTGTCAATTCTTACAGATGTTCCGCTGGCAGCAAACGCCGGATTAGTCTCGGGAGAAATTGGCCTGTTAAAAATATCATCAACCCGTTTAAGTTTCCAATCGCGAAGTTTCCATTTCGTTTTTGTACTATCCCACTCAATGCGATTGGCTGTTAGTTTTTCAACGAGTCGGTTTTCATCAAATTTTTCGAGCGTAAAATGATAGCCTGTTTCAGAACTGTTGTTATATGACTGAATATAGAAATACGTATCCTTGGCAACCTGCATGTGAATGTTGCGCTTATCGTAATAATATTTACTTCGCAGGTATTGAACTTCAAATGCAACGCGCGATTTGTTTGAGTTTGGTATAATCCATCCATTCAGCACAAAGCTTATCGATGCCACAATAAAAGCGCTTACAAAAAAAGGAACCAGAAATCTTCTGAAGCTTACACCACTGCTCAAAATAGCAATCACCTCGGTATGTCCTGCCATTCGGGCACTAACATATACTGTAGCGATAAAAATGGTTATCGGAGAAATTAAGTTTGCTACCCACGGAACAAAATCAAGATAGTAATTCAGTACCTGATATGTTGTGAGATTTGCCTTTACATATTTGTCTGTTTTCTCAGTAAGATCAATAACAACGATGACGGCTATGAGAATGAGAACAACAAAGAAAAATGTGCTCAAAAATCGCTTTATGATGTATTTGTCGAGTAGCTTCAAAATTGTCGCTTTAACTATAATCTTTTTACGTCGCCCAAAGGTAGCGTAAGGGATTGTATAAGGAAGCAATTTTGAACCCAAAAATTTAATTCAGCCGCCAGGAAGCAGAATTATACTTTGCCTTAATATTTAAATCGGAAAATTTATTAAGAATTATGTGATCGCTTAGTGTATACCTGAATCCAGATAAGACTGAAGATTTTCTCTTGTTATTACTTCCAACGGCAACAAATCTGTCGATGGTGCAGTCTTTCTAAACACAAGATGATCTGCCAGATAATTGATACCCAGAAATGCCTGACGTTTTGGATTTTGATTAATCAGAAAATCAATGCTGCCTGATCTGAGGTGATTCAGATTTTCTTCCAGCATATCATAGCCAACCAGCACCAAACCTTGTTTATTTTTTTTGATAAGGAAAGATGCTGCAATAGAAGAAGCTTTAGAAGTACTTACGAAAATTCCTTTCAGTTTAGGATCGGCCAGAATTTCCATGAGCTTCTGTTCGAATGAAGGATCTTCTGAATTTTCAAGGTTAAGTGTAATGATTTCGAAGGAAGGATTTTTCTCGGCAAAGAATTCACGGAAGCCGCGCTCTTTTTCTAACAAGTGAACAGAGTTATCAAGATCTTCATTGATGTGAAGAACTGCTAACTTACCAGCCTCCTGTTTGCTCATGTGCATAAGCTCAGCACCTACACGCCCACTTTGATAGAGATTCTGACCTATGAAACTTAATGGCTTAACCTCATGAATGTTGGTGTTGAAAAGAACAAACGGAATAAGACTGGTAGCAAAGAGCTCGAAGAACGGAAGCGCTTCATGATAGAAAATAGGCGCGATTAAAATGCCATCCGGATTTGCTCTGAATGCTGTATCAGCCACCTCTTTAAGTGATTCTTTATTGTAAAGATCAAAAACATAAGGTTCAATAATAACATTGTAATGAGCCCACTCTGCTTCAGCCTGGCGTATACCTGCACGTGACTGAGCCCAATATGGATCTTGCTCAGGGTTTGGTATGATAGCAGCAATACGATACGTTCTGTTTGAACCCAACGTACGGGCAATAAGATTTGGTTTATAATCTATTTCATCTAAAATCTTATTAACCTTTTGCAGCGCATCATCAGATACACGCCCGCGCTTGTGTAATACACGGTCCACTGTTCCCGCAGACACACCGGCCATACGGGCAATGTCTTTTATGGTGATGTTCTTTCTGTTCTGCATACTCAAAAAAACAATTTTTCCTTATAAGTTAAAGATCTTGCAAACCTTTGTAAAATATTGTGTTCGTACACAAATCTAATGTGTACGAACACATTTTGCAAGTAAGAAGACTGAAATTTTAAACAGGAATTCACTTGAAAGGTTTTTGATGCCCATACTCCAGCTTCTGAAAGCCTATGACAGAAGGTAAACTCACGAGAAAGTGAATTTACACATTACACACAAAACAAAAAAGTTACCACCGAATAGTCTTTCCGGAACCAGATTCTGTTGGACACAAAGAATTGGCGGGTTATGGTTATCAAAATAAAATTCCGTGTACTATACACATCTCTAAAGATGAAAAACTGCTCTTAATCTCACTTTAGATGATCTGTTTTTGTTTTCAGGTTTAGTGGCTTCATAGTACTAACCGTTGACGCTAACTTTTCTTCTTCTTGAGAATTTTTTAAACCTGTCCATGCCCAGATAATAAAATTTTGAAACGACGAGATCCATGAAAAAATTTTAAAACATGGTTCACGTAACTTCTTTTTTCCATTCAATCTCAAAAATTTTTTCACCCGATTTTCAGCCTATCATTTCGAATGCAACGACAATGTCTGTGTCAAGCCGCACACTGGATTAAATCCCGCTCAGCACTTTAAAAAACGCATTATTCTCAACTGTACAATTATTGAACAACAAACGTTTGCTTCAATGTGTGTGCGAAAACAAACACAATGTGCTCGCGCACAGAAACTATTTTTTTCTTGCCTTTCAAAATGAAATCACATAGCTTGACGGCGTCATTTGCCCGAATAATGTTTCGTTGCCAGTGACTTTTTCAAATCATTATTAACCTAAAACCTAAACAAACAAATGAAAAAACGTCTACTAAGACTCACGGTCTTACTCTTGCTCATCAGCCTGGTTGGCTATGCTCAGGAGAGAACCGTTTCAGGTACAGTAAAAGCCAAGGATGGCTCTGCAATGCCTGGTGTTAGCATCCTTTTAAAAGGCACTGCTATTGGAACTACGTCCGATGCTGATGGCAACTACAAAATCTCTGTTCCGTCAGAAGAATCGGTTATCATTTTCTCCTTTATCGGTCATTCTTCACAGGAGATCATTGTTGGCAATCGTACAAGTCTTGATGTTACAATGGAAGAAGATGCAACGCAACTCGGAGAGGTTGTAGTAACTGCATTGGGAATTGAGAGAGATACGAAATCACTTACCTATGCTGTTCAACAAATTGATGGTGAAAAACTAACACAATCACGTGATGTAAATTTTGTAAACTCTCTTTCTGGACGAGTTGCCGGCATTACGCTTAATAGAAGTGCATCTGGCATTGGTGGTTCTACGCGAATTGTAATTCGTGGTAACAAATCAACTACCAATAACCAAGCACTATATGTAGTTGACGGTGTACCTATGCAAAGTCCCTCTATTGGTCAGCCAACTGATGTTTGGGGACAATCATCAGGATCTGGAAGTTCTGGAAGAGATGGAGGTGACGCAATATCTAATATAAACCCCGATGATATAGAAAGCATCTCTGTGTTAAAGGGAGCATCAGCAGCTGCATTATATGGAAGTCAGGCCGCTAACGGGGTAATTTTAATTACTACCAAGAAGGGAAAAGCAGGTCAATCTAAAATTGACTACTCTTCTAACTACACCTTAGAGAATATTTTATTACAGCCCAAGCTTCAATACAAATACGGGCAAACTGCAGACGGTACAAAAGATAGCTGGGGCTCAGTAGTAAACGCACCAAATCATGTTAAAGATTTCTGGCAAACTGGCCACACGTGGATAAATTCAATTTCTCTCAGTTCAGGTACAGAAAAAGCTCAAACTTATGTTTCATACTCGAATACTACAAACAATGGTATAATGCCAACCAGCACTTTCAATCGGCATACCTTGAATTTCAGAGAGACTGCAAAATTTCTTAATGATAAACTATCGGTTGATGCCAGCGTAAATCTGACAACACAAAAGGCGCATAACCGACCAGGTTCTGGTATCTATGGAAACCCATTAACGGGATTATACATGTTTCCAAGAGGCTTGAATTTCAATCAATACAAGAACAACTATGAATACTTTTCACCTTCCAGAAATATGTACTCTCAGGACTGGTGGAATTTAAATTATGACAAGCAGCTTACTGGGGAAGATGATCAGCAAAACCCATATTGGCAATTGCATAGAAATACACGTGATGATAGCCGGAATCGTGTCTTTGGATCACTCGTTATGAAATATAACTTAACAAACTGGTTATCTGTTCAAGCGAGAGGAAGGTTTGATAAATCATACGACAAATATGAATTTAAGGCTTACGCCGGCACACAAGGTGTAATAGCTGCACCAAATGGGAGATATACTTTAGATGATCAGTTTAACACTCAGTTGTATGGCGACCTCATCCTTACAGGTACTAAAAATTTAAGCGATGATTTTAGTTTAACATTTACTGTCGGTTCAAGTATTCAAGACTTTAAATCAAACTATGGTTCTCTAATTGATACAAGTCCAAACGATCCCAATGGATTAAACATACCTAATATTTTTGCAGTACAAAACATTTCTCCTTCTGCTGAAAGAGTAACAAATACATTGAACAAAAAACAATTGCAAGGTGTATTTGGCAGTACCACACTTGGCTTTAAAGATAAAATCTTCTTAGATCTCACGGCACGTAATGATTGGTCATCAGCCTTCGCCTATACATCTGTTATGAAAAAAGGATATTTCTATTATTCAGCAGGTATAAACGCTGTAATAAGTGAAATGATAACCTTACCTGAATTTGTGAGCTTTGCTAAAGTAAGAACATCATACGCAAGAGTTGGTAATGATGTACCTGCCTATATTACGCATCCAAGAGATTATAGTGATAACGCTACAAGAAATAGTGTTGATCAAAATGTTAAAGGTCCAAATCCTTATCAGCAACTCAGACCAGAAGACAATAGATCTTTTGAAGTTGGCTCTGAATTGAAGTTTGTAAATAACAGAATTGGACTGGATGTTACTTATTACAAAAATGATAATTACAAACAATTCATTACTTCAGCAGCAGGAAAAGGTGCAAGCACAAAATATTCAACCTGGTATTGGAATTTAGGTGATATCAGAAACTCTGGTATAGAGGCTTCTCTTTTTGTAATCCCTGTCAAAGCAGAAAACTTAACATGGACAAGCACATTTAATTTTGCCGCCAATAAAAATAAGGTTGTGAAGATGAGTGATGCTGCTCTCGGAATTGACACTGACAACTGGCAAGTATTAAGTGATTTTGGCGTAAACATGTATAGTTCATTTATCCATGAAGGTGGACGTTGGGGAGATCTCTATGCAAACAAAGTGGTCAAGAGAATAAACGGTGCCATTGTTGTTGACGCTGATGGTAATCCTGTTACAGAAAACAAATTGGGCACCAAACCAGGTACCGATCAATATCAGTATGTCGGAAATCCACTTCCTAAATTTACTTTAGGTTGGAATAACTCATTTGATATAAAAAGCTTTACAGTAAACTTTCTAATTGATGGACGCTTCGGTGGACAGGTTATGAGCCTAACTCAATCTTATCTTGACTATTATGGTTATAGTAAAGCTACTGCCGACGCAAGAGATAATGGCGGTGTTGCGGTGAAAGCTGTTTACGCTGATGGAACTCCATTCGAAAGCAAGATCGATGCAAAAAAATATTATCAGGCAATTGGAAACAGATCTGGTGTTGCAGGCGAATACACCTATAGTGCTACTAACGTAAGACTAAGAGAGTTTTCTATTGGCTACAAACTTCCTACTGTTAAAGGTGTTAAAAGCATTAATCTCTCTTTAGTAGGAAGAAATCTATTCTTCTTTACCAACAAAGCACCTTTTGATCCAGATTTAGTGATGAGCACCGGCAACGCCCTTCAAGGTGTTGATGTTTTCAGCATGCCTTCTACCAGAAGTATCGGATTTAATCTAAAGGTTGGTTTATAATTTAAAATTTGAAATATCATGAAAATGAAATATATAAAAGACATATTTAAAATTATACCACTCCTTGGTATAATGATGCTACTTACAAATTGTACGGGAAAGTTTGAAGAAATAAACACTGACCCCTATGGAATATATAGCAAGTCGTTAGAGGGTAATTTTAATAACGTAGGACTACCCTTTAAGCAAATTCAGTTATCTATTTATTTTAACGATCCTGCCTGGAATACACAGCTACAGCAGAATCTTATTGCAGATGTCTATTCCGGATATATGATGCCACCAACACCTTTTGCTGGAAACGTTAATAATATGACGTACGCATTGGTTGGAGGTTGGAATACTTATCCATGGGATGATGCCTATGACGGAGTTATGAAGCCCGTTGCCAATATTGAACCGTTGGCTAAAGATAAATACAATGATTTTTATGCCTGGTCTTTAATTTTAAAGGTTGAAGCAATGCATAGGGTAACAGATATTTATGGCCCCATTATTTATAGTAAATTTGGAACGACCAATGCAGATGGCAGCACTGATTATGACTCACAACATGATGTCTACTACGCATTCTTCGATGAACTGGAGAAGGCTATTACACTATTAACGCCTTATGCTGAACAAGAATCAACCTATGCATCACTACCCTTTGCTCCATTTGATTTGGCCTATAATGGCAGTTACACTAAATGGGTGAAGTTTGCCAACACTCTCAGGCTGCGTTTAGCAATAAGAATTTCAGACGTAGATCCCGATAAAGCCAAGTTAGAAGGAGAAAAAGCATTAAGCCATTCTATTGGATTGCTTACAACAAACGACCAGAATCTGTTAATTTCCATAGCAACAACTCATCCTTTAAATGTAATTAACAATTCGTGGGGTGATATCAGAATGGGTGCACCAATGGAGTCTATCCTGAATGGATATAGTGACCCTCGTGTTACAAAATATTTTGTTCCTGCTATTGATCCTCTTGTAGCTGGCGAGTATAAAGGAATCAGACAAGGTATCAATATCGATGCAAAAGCCCGATATGTAGGTTATTCACAGTTAGAGACATTCCCTTCCCAGATACAACTTATGACTTCTGCTGAAGCATGGTTCCTGAAAGCAGAAGCCGCTGTTAAAGGATGGAGCGGTGCCGGAGATGCGAAAACAAATTATGAAACAGGGGTCAAAAATTCATTTGATCAAAACGGTGTAGGTGGTGTTGATGCTTATCTGGCTGACAATGTAAAAACTGCTGCAGAATATCTTGACCCTGAAGCAATAACTCCCGGCGAAAATGATGTACTAACAGGCTCGCCATATTTGAGCACAATAACAGTGCAGTGGGATAACGCCGCTACTGATGCTATTAAATTAGAAAAAATAATTACGCAAAAATGGATTGCTATGTATCCTGAAGGACAAGAAGCCTGGAGTGAATTTAGAAGAACTGGCTATCCTAAATTATTTCCGGTAGTAGTTAACAAAAGTGGTGGCGAGATTTCAACAACTGATTTTATCAAGAGAATCAGATTCTCAGCCAACGAATATTCAACAAATCCAAACGGTGTTGAGAAAGCATTAACACTTCTTGGTGGGCCTGACACAGGTGGCACTCCGCTCTGGTGGGATGTAAATTAATTGGTTAGTTAGTTGTTAGATTGGTTAAGGGTAGGTGCAAGCCTACCCTTTTCTTTCTTCATGTTTACAGATATTTTATTTTTCTATGCGCACAGTGTTTAGTTGTTTGAGCTTTTGGTTATTTATATCGTGTAATAATGTTGACAGTACATTATTCAGCAAGTTAGAAAGTGATGAAACCGGTATCACATTCAGAAACCTGTTGATCGAAGACAATGATCAATTCAATGTTTTACAATATCCTTATTTCTACAATGGAGGTGGGGTTGCCATTGGCGACATTAACAACGATGGGCTGGAAGATATTTTCTTTACCGGAAACATGGTGAAGAATCGCCTTTTTGTAAACAAAGGTAATCTCCAATTTGAAGATGTGACCATAAAATCAAAAACTGCAGAAAAGGAAGGGTGGTGTACAGGCGTTACAATGATTGATATTAATGAAGATGGATGGTTAGATATTTACATCTGTCGTTCTGGCCTTTCTAATATGGAATACAGGCGAAATTTATTATTCATCAATAATCACAATCTCACATTTACAGAATCGGCAGCTAACTATGGATTAGATGACTCCGGGTATTCTACACAAGCGTCCTTTTTTGATTATGACAAAGACGGAGATTTAGACATGTTTTTGATCAATCAATCCAGTCCCGAATATTCAAGATCTAAAATAGAATATCTTCAGTATCATGCTAAACGTGGCGATTCATCACTGGAGAATAAATTATTCAGAAATGACAATGGTCACTTCATCAACATAACAGAACAAGCTGGCATTACATCAAATGTATTATCGTTCAGTCTTGGACTTAGCACGGCTGATATAAACAGCGATGGCTGGCCTGATATTTATGTTGCCAATGACTTTAAAGAAGGTGACAATTTATATATCAATAATCGCAATGGTACATTTTCTGAACAGATCACATCATCGCTGGGTCACACATCACTTTATTCTATGGGACTTGATGTGGCCGATTACAACAATGATTTACACCCCGACATCTTCGTGGCTGATATGCTTGCAGAAGACAATTACTCTCAAAAAATGCATATGGGCGGCGATAATTTTAATCAGTATAATTATCTCTTTAAAAATAATATGTTTCATCAGTACATGAAGAATTCATTACAAAAGAATAATGGCGATGGAACGTTTTCAGAAATTGGTCAACTGGCAGGAGTTGCAGCTACTGATTGGAGTTGGTCACCATTGTTTGGTGATTTCGACAATGACGGATTAAAAGATCTTTTTATCAGCAATGGATATAAACGTGACAATACAAACATAGAATTTGTTATTTATTCGATGAATCAATCCTTGCGAATTCAACGGGGAGGTGACGTTATTAACGTAGCTGATTATATTTCACACATGTCTTCCATCAGTCTTCCAAATTATATTTACAAAAATCTGGGTCAGGATAAATTTGAAAATAAAATTAAGGATTGGGGCTTTGAGTCTAACACTCTTTCAAACGGAGCCACTTATGCAGATCTTGATAATGATGGTGATCTCGATTTGATCACTAATAATATTGATGAATTTGCTGGTGTTTATCGCAATAATTCTGAGAAATTATTGAAAGCCAATTTCCTGAAAATAAAGTTAAAAGGTGACAAGAAAAATCCTTTCGGCATAGGCACTAAAATTTTTGCCTATAGCAGAAACTCTGGTTTTTATCTGGAGCAAAATCCTGTTCGAGGATATCAATCCTCGGTAAGCACTGACCTTCATTTAGGATTGGGTAAAATAACACAACTCGATTCCATTCGAGTTGTATGGCCTGATAATAAAACACAGTTAATCACTACTATTAATGCAAACCAAACAATAAGCATAGAAAAAAAGAATGCCATCAACGATTATTACATCAAAACAACTAAACCATTTCTCACTGAGCAACCCGAAGTGATCGAACATGTGCATATCGAAAATCAGGTGAATGATTTCACCCATCAGTTTTTACTTCCTCACTTTTATTCACAAGAAGGTCCATGTATAGCAAAAGCCGATGTGAATGGCGACGGACTCGAAGATCTTTATTTTGGTGGTGCAAAAGGACAAGCTGGTACTTTAATGATTCAGAACAAAGATCACCAGTTTAGTATTCAAAACATTTTTCCTTCCGATAATCGATATGAAGATGCTGATGCTTCTTTTTTTGACGCGGATGGTGACGGTGATCAAGATCTTTACATAGTGAGTGGTGGATACGAAAACGAAGAAAATTCACCAACTCTTCAAGATCGATTGTATTTAAATAATGGACATGGCCAATATCATAACTCACCTAAATACTTACCAATAAATCTCACCAATAAAAAATGTATCGCTATTACAGATATAGATCAGGATGGAGATAAAGATCTATTTGTAGGTGGGTTTATCGCCCCTGGAAAATATCCATTATCTGAACCTAGCAAAATTCTCATAGATAATGGCAAGGGAAATTTCAGTGATGAGACTGAAGTATATTGTCCCTCTTTAAAAGATATCGGCATTGTTAAAGACGCCACATGGATTGATGTTAACAATGATGGAAAAGAAGATCTGTTAGTTGTTGGTGAGTGGATGTCTGTTCGGGTTTTCATTAATCAAAATGGTAAGCTTTTAGATAAGTCTGACTTTTACTTTCCAAATACCACAGGTTGGTGGAATACAATAACGGCCCATGATTTTGATCATGATGGTGATTTGGATTTAGTGATAGGTAACTATGGCGAAAACTCTCCATTAAAGGCAGATGAAAAACATCCATTGAAACTTTACTTTCAGGATATAGATAACAATGGTTCAGTTGATCCAATTCTTACTCATTATTTTGGAGAACATTCCTACCCTTTGGTAGGTCGTGACGATTTAAATGGACAAGTTCCTGTCTTAAAGAAAAACTTTCCGGATTATAAATCTTATGCTAATGCTACGATAGATAAAATCATGACACCCGATCAACTTGCAAAAAGCAAATTACTTTCTGCAAATACGCTACTAACAACATATTTTGAGAACACAGGGAAAGGGTACGTCAAAAAAGTCTTACCAGTAGAAGCTCAGTATGCGCCTGTAAATTCTATTATAGCTACAGATGTTAATAAAGATGGTAATGATGATTTAATTCTCATTGGAAATAATCTGAATAATAGAATTTATTTAGGTCGTTTGGATGCAAATCATGGAATAGTATTGCTAGGTGATGGCACAGGAAATTTCAAATATCTTCCTCAAAATAAATCAGGTCTAAATTTAAAAGGTGATGTACGAGCCGGTGTAGTCATTGACAATCATTTGATCTTTGGAATTAATAATGCAAAAGCCAAGGTGTATAAATATTAAACATAAGATTTGTATAATTATCATAACATATCTGACAGACAACATCGTTAGGATTCACGAGAATGAAAGTTATCATAAACTATTGAAGTCATCTTGGAGCTATTTAACGTTTGCATAGCATTTCCCTAGAAAATAATCAAACTTACCTGCTATCAGAATCCGGGTCTTTCATTACATTGAGGTTGCAACCATCTACCACTAACCTGTAAACCTAAACCCTTATGATAAGCACGGCCAATCTGTTTCCTTATACTTTCGATAAAAAATATAGCAAACCAGTAGCTTACTTTTCGATGGAGTTCGCCATCGATCAGCCTTTGAAAATTTATAGTGGTGGTCTCGGCTTTCTGGCCGGTTCGCACATGCGCAGCGCATACGAACTCAAACAAAACATAATCGGTATCGGCATACTCTGGAAGAAGGGTTATTACGATCAGGAACGTAATCAGGATCAAACACTGAAGGTGAGTTTTCGTGATAAGGATTATACTTTTTTAACGGACACAAAAATTCTTTTCCCCATCACCATTCACAATACGCGTGTATATGTAAAAGCATTCTTACTGAAGCCCGATGTATTTAATAGTGCTCCTATATTTTTACTCAGCACCGATATACCAGAGAACGATTATCTCGCGCAAACAATCAGTCACAGGCTCTACGATCCTAATGAAACAACGCGCATTGCACAATCAATTTTACTTGGCATCGGAGGTGCAAAGCTATTAGACATTCTGGGACGTGAAACAGACATCTATCACATGAATGAAGGTCATGCTCTTCCACTATGTTTTTATCTGTTGGATAAATACAAGAATCTTCAGGAGGTGCGCAAGCGTGTTGTCTTCACAACGCATACACCCGAGAAAGCTGGTAATGAAGAACACAGTATGCCTTTACTAAACAGCATGAGTTTCTTTTGTGGCCTTACACAGCAGCAAGTAAATGAATATGTTCATCCTGAGCATGGTGTATTAAACTATACACTTGCCGCATTGCGCATTGCAAAAAAAGCCAATGCTGTCTCTCAACTGCATGGTGAAGTCTCGCGCAAAATGTGGAAACCTTTTAAAGGCATTTGTGAAATTGGCGCGATTACCAATGCGCAAAACAAAGCGTACTGGAGCGATCCGGTATTAGATAAAGCTTTTGAAAAGAATGATGACAAAGGCCTGATAAAACGTAAGAAAGAATTAAAGGAAAAACTCTTTCGCGTAGTGGCCAATCAAACGGGTAAATTGTTTGATGAGAATGTACTTACCATTGTGTGGGCAAGACGCTTTGCCACATATAAGCGTGCTAATTTATTACTCAAAAATTATGAGCGCTTTTTATCCATCGCACAAAATAAAGATTATCCCATACAGGTTATCTGGGCAGGCAAACCTTATCCTGAAGATTTTGAAGCCATCAATTTATTCAATGAGATTTTCTGGAAAACAAAAGATCTTCCGAACTGCACTATGGTTACCGGCTATGAGCTTTGGCTCTCTGGTCATTTAAAGAAAGGTTCTGATGTCTGGCTTAATAATCCACGGTTATATCATGAAGCTTCAGGCACATCTGGTATGACGGCTGCCATGAATGCATCTGTTAATGTTTCGATACCTGATGGCTGGGTGCCTGAGTTTTCAAAACAGGGCAAGAACTGTTTCATTATTGATACCGCTAAAGATTCATTATCACAAGAAGAGAAAGACACCATTGAATCTGAAAGCTTGCTGGATATATTGGAGAATGATGTCATCCCTACATACTATACTAATCAAACAAAGTGGATGAAGATTGTTAAGCAGAGTATGAAAGATGTTCTGCCTTATTTTGAATCAGCGCGAATGGCTAACGAGTATTACAAATTGTATGAGGAGTAAACGAAAATAAAGTTCGAAAAAAAACCCCAGGGTTTCCCCCGAGGCTTTTCAAACAACCCATGTTTTAAATCTCTTTAGATCAATATCGCCATAGAAGAGAGTGCGCCGGCAACCTTAAGGTTTGAGGCTTCAATCGCTTTCTGGTTAAGTTCAAATTTTAATTTATTGTCAACCGTAGTAAAATTGATGCTGCTACCTTTTGCACCAAGACCATCACGATCGGTAACGATCAACGTACCTTTACCTTTTACTTTTTCTTTAATGGTTTCAAACTCGCTGCTCTTTGACTTATCAAGGAATACCACAGCGCAATCTGTTACTTCAGCAGCTGACTTGAATAACTTGATCACGAAAGTCTGTGAGCCTTTTGGCTTACCAGCATACCATGTATTTAAAGTATTATAAACTTCTTTATTGCCTACAACACCAATTACAAATTCATTACCTGAAGCTGTGGGCCATTGTACATAGCGCGTGAAGTTGAACATCATCATAGAATAGATCTCATGTAAAGGTCTGTCCTGTGCAAAAGAATGACTACATACAACAAGTGCTATGGCAGTCAGAAGCGTAGTTAATTTTTTCATATCTGTGTTGGTTGCTTTGTTGTGTTTTAGTTGTGTTTGTTGATACAAAGGTATAGCG
>DATCRE010000761.1:0-2071 GCA_036569145.1 Cyclobacteriaceae bacterium | reverse complement strand
CAAGAGGTTGTCTCAAAAGGACAACCTCTTTTAGTTTATGCCATCGCATCATCAATCTCACAATGTGATTCTTTTGTCAAAACGATGTTTTAAAGTAAAGCTCTTTGATTCTAATTCAGCAACAGACATAGATGATCGGCTCACCACTTGTAACTCTTATTTTGCGACAATCCTTGTATAAGTTGCGCCATAACCGCCCCAAACACCTAGTGCCTTATGTCCATCGATGTTTGATATAATATCATTTCCAGATGATGAAAATGGATTGCCTACAACATATAATTCCCTCTCTACTGTGCGCCAGAAATCAAAGTGTGCTTTATCTATAGTACATAGCTTTACATCAACGGTGTCACCAATTTTGAAATATAAATCATCGATGACATTAGAAAAGTCGTCAGGGCCGCGAAGAATTGAGAATGTGAAACTCTTGCCATTAAAGAATTGATCTCCTACAGCAGAAAGATATACCGGATAGTATTTAGTATCCTTATTCTTTCTCTTGGTAAACACACGATAATAATTGGCTACGTTTGGATCATCCGTGAAACGTCCATAAATAAAACCCAGCGAATCCTTATCACTTGCAAGCTGATACCACAGTGAATCAAAATTGACTAATGGAGGTATTGTGGTGTGCGCTGTAAAAGTTTCTCCTCTCAATTCAATAGTAAGATTATAGGTTTTTCCTACTTCTCCTTTAAGCGAATTACCAACGTAATAATACGGAGGAAAAACATCTTTACCTTTTCTTAATGTTAACACTTCTTCCTGAGTTCCATCTGATACTGTAACCTTTGCTGTTGTTGCAATCAATTGTCTTATGGAAGCTGAATCAATATCCACAAAATAAGAATCGCTATAGGTAAGTGTTACGCGGGGGTAATCGTTCTGTTCAATAGAACCATCAACAACAAGCTTTGGCTGATATGGCTTAATGTCAAGCGAAGGTTGCACAGAACATGCCGCTGCGAACAAACTTATCATCGATACTATAATGACATCACGTATCATACTTAAAATTTAAATCGGTACGTAATAGAAGGTATAACAGGAAACAACGACACTTGTTTTATACTGGTGCTTAACTGGTAATCCTTCAGGTTTCCTTTTGTTTCGAAATAAATGTAATAGGGATTCCTCCTATTGTATACATTGTAAACAGATAATATCAAATACGATTCGAATGCCTTTGATTTTTTGAGTGTATATGTTATGCCAACATCCATCCGATGATAGGCTGGCATTCTGTATGAATTTCGTGGGCCATATTCGTTGATAACATTTCCCTGGATAATATATCGTGCTATAGGAAGATTTAATGCATTGCCTGTGGCATAAACAAACACCGTTGAAAATGTCCACCTTGAATTATGAACATAATTCATCATGACCGAAAGATCATGGAGCCTGTCGTATTTAGCAGGAAATGTTTTACCATTATTGAGATCTGGAAACTTTCTTATTGTATGTGATAAGGTGTATGCTAACTGACCATTCACCTTGCCTTTATTTTTCTTTACAGAAAACTCACTACCATACGAAGTGCCTCTTCCAAAAACGAAGTTATCATCATAGTTAACGCCTTTGCTATACCCCACAATCACGCCCTGTCTGTACTCAATCTGGTTATGCATGTCTTTGTAGTAAACAGTAGCCGAAGTCTCAATAGCATTGTCGAGGAAATTTCTGAAGTAACCAACTGAATATTGATTAGCAAACTGTGGCTTGATTACAGCAGAGCTTGGCACCCAGATGTCTAACGGCAATGATACTGAAGATAACGGCGCCATGTGCATATATTGATATGTTCTGTCGTAGGACAATTTTACAGATGATGTGTTATTGAGTCTGTAGCGCGCCGCTAGTCGTGGTTCCGGGTTTACATACTTCGTTATCCAATAGTTTCTTTTGTAGTGAATGGTATCCAGAATTTGAAAATTTTCATCTTCAACATAACGTGTAAACGGTCCTACCTGCGAGTAGCCTGATAATCTCATACCAGCTGATAGTTCCATATCATCAGAAATTTTGATTTTGTCATTTATAAAAAAAGCCCCCTCAACTCCCT
>DATCRE010000760.1:0-4490 GCA_036569145.1 Cyclobacteriaceae bacterium | reverse complement strand
TAAAAGTTCTTGATTCGTATGGTGCCTGTTTTCTGTTTTTCAACAAGCAGCAGATACGTGATGAGAAAACCACTTAAAACAAAAAAGAGGGACACGGCTTTATGGCCAAGAGCATCAATAAATGTATTGCCCCATATATTGGGGAGACCAGCCCAAAACTTATATTGTTCAACGTGGTGAAAGATTACAGCCGATGCAGCAAAAAAACGGAGTCCGTTGAGGCTTTGAAAATATACTCTTTTCTCTGTCATAGATTTACTATCGAGTATACAGGTATGTTTTTAATTTAACTACTAAATGAATAAAAAAAGCAATACGAAAGTATTAGAGATAAGGAGTACGCTTAATTTTGTTACTATATACTGCCAAAATCGTTTGCATTATTATGATAAGAAAAATAACACATGGTTATGCCTTGTTCAACATATTAAGCCTGGATGTTGCCATTGGTGCTGTTGTTAGTGCAGTTTTCTTTGCCAGGGTTCTTGACGTTCATCTTAGAATAAATTCACTCATCGCGTTGGGATTAACGGTGTGGATGATTTACACAGTAGATCATTTATTGGATGCCCGTAAACTGAAGCGCGACGCTTCAACAGAAAGACACAAGTTTCATCAAAAGCATTTTAAAGCCTTAGTAATTGCACTCACGCTGGCAGGTTTGGTTGTAGCATCACAATTGTTCTTTGTTCGTACACCCGTTCTCATTGGCGGACTTGTGTTGAGCTGGATTATTGTTATCTATTTTCTTACACTAAAGAAATTAAAATATTTAAAAGAATTGGCCGGTGCAATACTTTATACTGGTGGCGTGTTGGTAGCACCGCTTTCACTATATCATAAGTTATTGACCGTTTCACAGGTAATGTTGATTGGTCAGTTTCTTCTTACGGCATTAATCAACCTGCTTATCTTTTCGTGGTTTGATATGGAGAAGGATATTCAAGACAGGCGAGAGTCTTTTGCAACATATTATGGTATTGATTTCACATATAAGACTTTTATGTTTCTTTTAGTTATAAATGTTGTGACAGGCATTTATATCTTACTACAGATTGACGAGTATCGATGGATGGAGATTTATCTTCTTCTTATGAACAGTGTGTTGGCGGCATTGGCCTTTGAAAAAAAATATTTTAATACCTATGATCGCTATCGTGTTTTAGGCGACGCAATCTTTTTTATTCCTCTTGTCTACCTTTTGTTTCAATGAGTGTCAATAATTTTAATCGCGTTGCTTTTTTGTACGATGCCCTGGTGAGGCTGGTGTTTGGAAACGCAATGGTTAAAGCTCAAACATTTTTGCTAAGCACAATCAAAGCCAATGCAACTATTTTAATTATTGGTGGAGGGACAGGATGGATACTAAAAACATTAAGACCAGATTGTGAAGTCTGGTATGTTGATGCGTCATCTAAGATGATAGGAAAAGCGCGTGAACAAGATGTTGATTGTAAAGTTCACTTTATACACGGAACGGAGAATGATATACCCGATCGGCAATTCGATATCATCATTACTAACTTCTATTTTGATTTGTTCACGACAACAAAAGTTGAAGTTGTAATTAATAAAATAAAAACAAGAATGAAATCCAATGCATATTGGATTGCCACCGATTTTGTTGACGATGTTTGGTGGCATCGTTTCATGCTTGGTATAATGTATTTGTTCTTCAGACTAACGTGTAACATTGAAAGCAAAATACTTCCTGCCTGGACGGAGAGCTTCAATCAAAATGATTTTCAGGTAATAGAATCAAAAACCTTCTATGCTGGTTTTATCAAAACCGTATTGTGGAAACAGTAGCTCAATTATTTTTCTGAAGGATTTTTTTTACTATCCAATAACTTGATAATGGTTTCATGCACCCTGCGTTCGCGAGTTTCTTCCTTCTTGGCAGATGTTACCCATACTACATATTCTTTTCGGTTTGTATAAGAAAGTGTATCAAAGAAATCCTTTGCTTTCTTTTTTGAACTCAGTGCATCCTGGAGATCTGCTGGAATATCAATTGTTCTTTCTTCCTTGTCAGCTTCGATCTCAACCTTGATTATGTCTCCTACTTTTTTGTTGATCGCTGCACGCACATCTTTTCGAACCAAAATAACATGACAATCGGTTCCCATGTTTGCCAGGATTCCCCGATAGGGATGTCCATCGAACCAGGCCTTGACTTTTACTTGTCCTTTGGTTCCATAGGTTTTTTCAACATCATAAGGAATAGAAACATATGCTGCATCTATTTTACCTTCGGAATTTTCGAGAACGGCTTCAAACTTTTTGCGTGATGATGACGATGCTTTTTTAGCCTCAGGCTTTATTTTCGTTTTGTTTGTTGGTTTGAAACGCAATGCAGACCATGTATCATCAATGGCTACAAGAGAAACAACTTCTAAGCCAGCAGAAGTGATAACATCCCAACCATGATCGCGTGTAAGATCTGTTTTAATGCTTCCTGATTTTTTAGGATAACAAATCCAGAGCAGTCCATTTTCTGCCAGCGAGCTTAGTGCAAATAATCCAAGTTTGGCGAGCTCAGTCTTATTGCTGACAAAAAGCTGAACAACATCAAACTTCTTTTTCTTTTCAGCTTTGGTCTGGACATGCGTTGGCAGTCTCTTCAGATAACCGGTTGGTGAGTTGAGCACTATTAAAGATGCATCTTCTTTTATTTTCAGTTTACCTACTAAGGCTTTATCCATGTTAACTTAGATGTTGAACCATTTAATTTTTAATGGAGCAGAGATATTCAAAAAAGCCCGAATATAAAATAGTGATCTTAGTTGAAATCGTACAATATTATTCTGACAAATTACCATTTCTCCTTGTATTATACCGGTTATAAACTATCTTGCATAGTCCAAAGTCTTGACTTTGAGCTTTTTGTAGAGACATTGTAAGCCTTAAACCATTTTTTGCATGCAGGATCTGCTAAAGCACCTCCCAGCAGTTGTCTATGAGTACGCAATCCATACTAATGGAATAAGAGTCTTTAATTTCATAAGCGAAACCTGCACAAATATTCTGGGAATTCAGGCAGTTGACGTTATGCAAAATCCCACTCTGCTTGAATCAATTGTTCATCCCGATGATCTCGAAGGCCTTCGAATGACCTCATCTATTTGTGAGCAACTTGCTACCGATTGGAACTGGAGCGGCAGAATGATTGTGAGAGAAGAAGTAAAATGGGTAGAGATAAGATCTAATCACGATTTAAAAGCTGACGGCACTATACTGCGTCGTGGCATTATACAAGATGTGACTGAACGCATTGAAGCCTCGAAAGAAAGTGAGCTTCGCTACCAGTCATTGGTTGAGCGCCTGCCCATTGGCATTGTAATCTATAGAAGAAATAAACTGGCCTATGCCAATACACAAGCTCATATTATTCTTGGTGCTGAGCGATCGAAAGAACTTATTGATACGGATGTAATGCGATTTGTTCATCCTGATTATCAGAAAAGGATTAACAGAAGAATGAAGGAAGTGGCTGCCGGTTTACCCGCTCCAATGGTTGAACAAAAATATGTTCGCCTGAATGGAGAAGTTATAGATGTTGAAGCTATGGCGTTTCCATTTATGTATAGTGGTGAACAATGCATCCAGGTGATCTTCCGTGATATATCAGAGAAAAAAGCAACGGAAGAAAATATCAAGAAGAATGAAATGCTGTTGTCGCAGTTATTTCAGAATGTGCCTATTGCTACTGTTATGCTCGATGAGCATGGCAAAGTGCAACAAGTGAACAAAGGCTTTACCGAAACATTTGGCTTTGAGTTGAGTGAGCTGAAAGGTAAAAACCTGAATGACCTGATTGTTCCTGAAGAATTACGCAACGAAGGTATAGATTTAAATAACCTCATCACCTCCAGCAAAACAATTAGCGTTGACACCATTCGTCGCCATAAAAATGGAAGGATGGTAAGCGTTATTATTTATGGCGTGCCGGTTATGCTCAACCATCAGACTATTGGTATCTATGGTGTTTATGTTGATATAACCGAACGCATGCGTGTTGAAGAAGAACTGAAGACGCGTAATACAGAACTTGATAATTTTGTTTATAAAGTATCGCATGATTTAAGAGCTCCCCTATCTTCCATACTTGGCCTTGTTAATCTGGCGCGTCTGCCAGGTAATACTGACAACCCGATGGACTACATTGACATCATAGGCAATAAGGTTCAGCATCTTGATCATTTTATTGGCGATGTACTCAGTCACTCCAAGAACCTGAAGATGGAGGTGAATATTGTTAAGGTTGATATCGAAGCTATTGTTGAAGATACGTTTAAGGAGCTCAACTATCTTGAAGGCGCTAAAGAGATGCGACGGATCTTTAAGATTGACGGTATAGATTTTTATAGCGATCCGTGGCGTGTATCGGAGATCTTCAGAAACCTGATTTCGAATGCTATTAAATACAGACAGCTTACAGCCGGCATACAATCAGAAATCAATATTAAAATTCATGTTGATAATATGCG
>DATCRE010000759.1:0-2239 GCA_036569145.1 Cyclobacteriaceae bacterium | reverse complement strand
AAGCAGGGTGGTCACACAATTGTCTGAGGCGTAACAAACCTTCTAACACATAGATACCAGACTTGCCAATACCTTCTTCATCAATGCGCTTGAGAAGTTTGCCACGGTAATTGTCTCTGTATTCATTATACAATCTGCGTTGTTCAGGCTCCATAGTACACCATAGAACGGTTACGGTTTTATCCGGCAGATCTTTTGCAACCTGTTCTTTGGTTCGGCGCAATGTAAAAGGATGTATGAGACGTTTTAGATACTGTGTCTTTTCTTTGCTACCATATTTATCAATGGGCGTAGCAAATTCACGATTAAAGAATTCACGATTGCCAAGCAAGCCAGGGTTAAGAAAGTTAAATTGAGCAAACAGATCGGATGTATTATTTTGTACAGGCGTACCACTCAAAATTATTCTGTTGACAGAATTCAGTTTGTTAACTGCTCGTGTTACCAGCGCATCAGGATTTTTAATAGCCTGGCTCTCATCAAGGATAACATACTGGAATAAATAACCTGTAAGATTTTCCTGGTCATTTCTAACAACACCGTAAGTAGTTACTACTACATCATATTCTGCAAAATGTGTTTCAGTAAACTCACGCTGCAATCCATAGTACGTGTGGAACTTAAGTGTGGGACTGAATTTTTTGATTTCATTTTCCCAGTTAAAAATCAACGATGTAGGGCACACCACAAGTTGTGTACTGCCAGGATATTTCTCTTTTACAAATTGAAGGAATGAAATAGTTTGTAATGTTTTACCTAAACCCATATCATCGGCTAGGCAGCCACCGTATCCTAATTCATCAAGCGCCTGCATCCAATGAAAACCAGAAAGCTGGTAAGGACGGAGTGTTGCTTTTATTTCAGACGACAGTTCTGTTTTTTGTATGGAGTCATACTGAAGCAACTTTTCTTTTCGCAGAGCAATGTCTTGTTGTACAGTAGCGCCATCAACTTTTTCGAGAATGTCGTCCAGCAAAGTGTAGTGAAGTTTGCTTACTTTCAACGTGCCATTCTCTTCTGTACTGGTACGAAGTAATAAGCTATACTGGCTGATCCATTCATCGGGGATGTGACCAAGCGTGCCATCCTCAAGCATGATGGTGTCTTGCTGATTGAGAATAGCTTTTCGTATTTCTTTAAGGCTCACATTCTGATCGCCCCAATGAATAGTAACTTTTAAATCAAACCAATCTGTGTTGACAGAAGCCTGAATATCGAAACGTGGAATGTTAGTATTGTATCTGAATTTTTTAAGCTCCTGTAATCCGCGAACAGCATAACCAAGATCTTGCACCTTGCGCATCATGGTGATGAACCAGCCCGCTTTCATCACATCAGCAAATGGCAGATAGTAATATTGATTATTGCGTTGCTTTGAAAAAGATGGATGCAGCGTGCGCAGATATTCGTAAAGCTTTGATTCTTCTGCTTTGTTTCGATTAATGATTTTTAATTTTCCCTGCGACTCATCGAGTGTTGTGTCTTCATCACCATAATCTAGCACCACATCATCATACGAAAACTGTGGACGGATCATGAGATTGCTTTCGTTGAGCTCCGTTAGAAATACTCTAGGCTGCGGTTCAGGATAAACACTTTCAATTTTTAATTTTTCGCTGATGGTTACGGTGTAACGTTCCATCCATGGCATAACCAGTTTAAGCACTTCTTTTTTTAATGACAACGGATAGGAGAGTGCGCCGTTCTTAAACTGATCAATAATGGCTAATGCGTCTGCACCTGGTGGCAGATAAATTGTTCCTTCATTCTCCAGGAGAAATCCACCCCAGAGATTAAGTCTTGCTTCGTTACCATCGAGATGAATAATCAACTTCACGAAAATCAACTTGCCATCCGTATCAACATTGAAACTTAGTTTGGCAGGCTCTTTTCCAAGCTTTAATGATTTTAAATTACTTTCAACGAAACGTCCGTTTCGAAGAAGATAAACATTTGAAGATTCACGTAATGCCGGCCAAAGATTACTCAATAAATCGACATAATGTTTTCGCAGGTTGGTAAGTTCTTTGGCAGAAACATGAGCCCAACTGCCGGAGTGATTGCGAATAAACCGATTGCCGGTTTTCGTCATCCATAGCAGAAGCTGGTTATCAGAAAACTCAATGAATGCTTTATAGGTTATATCATCAAGGGGTTGTAAATAAGCAAGACCACGTTCAGCCTGTAAAGAAATTCGTTTGAACTCTGTCAGCTTTTCTTTTTTATAAACAAGCAAAGG
>DATCRE010000758.1:0-4386 GCA_036569145.1 Cyclobacteriaceae bacterium | reverse complement strand
TGTTCTTCACCAACAACACCCACACACATGCTTGGCACTAGCCATTGACATGTACCAAAAAAAACGGTGTTCCTAACGTTTCGAAAATCAGTGTGGGATTGGGGTGTGATTGTTGGTGAAGAAAACCAACAATGGCATGGGCCTCAACAATAATCTATTCCTCGTCCCAAAAAAAATATGTAAAGTTTTTGATGGAAGGCCCTATTTTATCAGATAAATCCATTGGAGTAATCTTTTCCCAATAGTTGTGTATTTCTGCTTTTTGATACAACCAATCTTTTTTACTCTTATCATAAGAGTATTGTATCCAAAGGTCTTCTTTAGTGGCATATTTTATCTTTAGCGTAATAAGTTTTCCTTCAAATTTTAGTTCCACGAACGGATCTTCGCCTTCATATTTTTTCTGTAATGCGGCTAATGCGCTATTGGGAGAAATATAGTCCCTACTATAGTCCTTGAAATATATCGGGTACAGGTTATTAAAAGTTCGGAAATTAGTAAATGTGCTATCAGGATTTTGAATGTATATAGTTACATAAAAAGTGTCCCCGTCTTGTAATTCCGGTTTTCGCCATTTAAAAATAAAGTCAGGTAAGCTATCACCATTTACATCAGTCGATTCATATATATTGAAAATTAGGTAATTGCTTGGTATACAAATGTCTTTCGGTATTCTTTTTGCATCCTGCTTAAGCAATACAAACCGGTTACAATTTCCCGTTTGTGCCATAACGCAAGAATTAATCTGCAGTAACATTACGATTCCAATTCCAATTTGATTCCAGATCATTGCATCATTTTTTATTGAACAACTTTGCATTCACGTTAGCCTATTAAATTTCTCCAAAAAAGAAAATCTAGGGCTCGTCACAGTACGAGAAATTAGACAAAAATTCGCTATTCGTCTCGTACAAAATTGACTCATTCTCCGAGTATTTCTTCTTTGAGATCAAGACCCAGTCTCTTAACTTAGAATTGTATTTATATACATACAGTATTCTCTCAAAGTTATGTCCGTCTAAACGTCTTGTAACACTTATTGTATCAGATTTTATATCAAAAGAGTATAGAGGATCTGGCAGCCCGTAACAATCAAAAAGCCGTTGCTGATTTGAATCTTTTAAATCAGGGTTTTCCATACTTGGATCAAAATAAACAGGATATATATTCCCCAGCTTCTTTGTGAGCCGATAAACAGAATCCTGGCCCATCTCGTAGAAAACAATGTAAGTAGAATCGCCTACATTTTGATTTTTCTTTGTTATTGTGAATACATAGTCAAGGTAGCCATCTTGATTAAAATCAATATCATCATACCTGCTGCATACATAGGAGATAATGTAAGAGTTCGGAATACAAACTTCTTTGGGAAGATATTTTGCATCTTCTTTCGTCCAAACAGAACGATTGCAAGCTTCCCTATTTTGAGCGCAAGCGGCGGTGGTTAAGAACACTAGAATAAATTGAATTAATCTCTTTCTTTTCATTGGATCACGCAAAGTCCCAATCCCCATTAATAATTATGTCAAATTTTTGAGATGCCTGCGAACAATAAGAATAATGGATAATATGCATTTCATTCTCACTTTCTGCTTGTCTAACCTTGTGCCCATCCATCTTTTTGTTAGTAACCAAAAAGGTCTTTCATTGGATCCTCATTTCTGCATTTTTCGGTCTTCATAAAGAAATCTGCCACATTACATTGGCTTCGCTTTGATTTTCTTTCGACTGTGATAAGATTAGAGTCGGTAATTTGAATTTGTGTTTCAGTTATGACCGTTTTATCAATATTACTCTGTGTAATATCCTCCAAATACTCAGGGTTTATTTCATATCTAAATATTCGTACTACTAGATCATTATCTATTAGAGCCGACTGGACAAGTTTAAATTCATCATCAGCATCCATTTTATTTATTTCAATATTACCCAAGCATTTATTCGTTCCTCTATTATAAACAGACAAAACATATGAATAAGAGTAAATATCAGTTTGAAGGAATCCTAACAAAAGAAAATCACCTTTCACTGCTTTAAATGCAGGATATATATTATATTCAGCCTTAACATTTCCTTTAGAGAGGCCGGTTTCCATATCGACTTTCTCATATTTATACTCAACCTTACTTTTGTCTCCATTAAACAAATATCTCACACATTGCTTATTATCCAGTTTATTCTTTTTGCCTCCTATGGAAATATAATTATCATTATTATTGAGATTGGCGGTGTTTAGTGGTAATTCTACAGGGGGAAAACGCTCTATAAAACTACCAAATTCATCATTGTGGCTCTGTGATTTACACGCGCTAAATACACATAATAGAGATAGGAATAAAACAATCTTATTCATGATTCGACCTTATTTCAGTAATTGTATATAGTTTATTTTTATATAATCCAGATATAGTTTTGTTCGCGACATCAACATATAATCGGTTTAAAGGGTCCGCGCCGTAAGATTCTTCCGTTCTACCGACATCATAAAATCTAAAATAATTCATTTTTTTCTCTTCGTCATACCCCTTCCCAACTACAATCATATAATGAAATGTAGCAGAGCAGTCATTCTCGTATCCCGGATATGCGTTCTTAGGATAATGGACACCAATTAAAATTGGCTCGCCTCCCTTCTCTCTTGGTTTTATATATGTCTCCAAAACTTTAAGAGCTTTGGCAAAATCTCCGGAAGCTCTAACTGAACCATAATTATCATCTGCTATCTTTTCGGCCAAACAATTGGAATTCTTTACTGATGTTAGGTTAAATTGACTTAAAATATATTTGGATGCTGCATTACAACAAACATTCATACAAGAACCATCTTTTTTCTTTTTGCAAAAACATGCTTTTTCTCCAAATAGCGTTTTATCAAACTGACTAACCCATTTGACTTCATCAATTAGAATTTCCTCATATTTATTGGTAGCATTATCCTTTTGCTGCTCTTCTTCTTCCCATAGGCTATTCCAATATACTTTAACTTTCTCCAACATAGATGGACCTTCTACCAAAATACCAAGATATCTAAGCCATAACTTAGCTGATTCTTCATCACCGCTTTCGATTTGAACCACCATTTTTAATTGTCCTTCCTTAAAAAAGGAAATCAGTGTATAATCATCCTCCAATACCACCTTTATGACTTCATGATCAACTAAGTCGCAAATGTCCTGTACTGTTACTTTCTCAATATCAAAGGCGTCTATTTCACTATAAAAAGCGATTTTAAATTCCTTTCCTTCGATCGTATATTTTCCAAGAAAGATACCCTTATTCGAAAGGCTAAATGTGGGTTGATTTTCCAATAGTTTCTTTACTACTCGCTCAACTAACGTAAGATTATTTTTTTTGTTGAATGATGATTTCCTCGCTGACCATGTTTTAAAGCCTTCAATTTCGGTATTGTCAGTTTGGGAGGCATCAAAGTACTTTTCAAAGTTAGAATGAATATGAGCATATAATGTCTCTCTCTCGTTCAACTGTTCATCAGTTTCGCTAGGGAACAAATAGCTAATTACTCCTTTATACCATGTACAAATACTGGCTGCATCCTCATCATCCTCAAACAATCCAATTACCTTCTGCGGATCATGTATATAATCCCACTGGTATTTATAGAGGGCTGTGCCGTTGGCGTAGTCCATAAGGTTATCCGTACTTCCCTGTGCCAGCAAGGGGTATTCTTTAAAAGTATGTTGCAGGTTAAAGGCACCGTGGCCGATTTCGTGTGCCAGGGTGTTGACTACCGTTGTACTGTTGAGTTTATCGACAAAGATGAACCCGGCCTGTTTACTGCGAGGCATATAACCGAGGGTAGCGCCACTCTTCGGTTTTGTTACCAGGAATATATAGTATGTATTATCCAGCAGGTTGCCATAGGTTTTGATCACCTTCTTCATATCACCGGTATAGTTGGTGAGCAGGCCGCTTTCGCCATCATCGAAGGTGTCGTCCAGCGATACTTTTATAGAAGGCCTGATCTCTACATTCCAGGCGGCTACCGCCTGTCCGTAGATGTCGCTGAGCTTTTGCACCAGTATATTTTCGGTTAAGCCACCCGGTATAGCGGCACCGTTTACCGGCACTATTACCAGGTTGCGCGTGATCTGGTCGTAGCTCACCAGGTTCAGTTTGCCGAGTACGTTGTCTTTGGCGGTATCGTTGGGCGTATATAAGGCGAGCAGCTCTTCCACCATGCCTTCGGATTTTCCGGGCACGTTCAGTGTAAAGGTTTTGTTGCCGGCCGTTGCCGGGATGTTTACCCCGTTAATTTCAAAGCGTACTTTGTCGGTGGGTATATCGCCTTCCAGCGTGGCGGCTACCGGATCAGACTGGGATGTGGTTACCGATTTCCAGGGTATATATTGTCCGCCATCCAGTTGC
>DATCRE010000757.1:0-9374 GCA_036569145.1 Cyclobacteriaceae bacterium | reverse complement strand
ATGCTATAGGCAGTAGCGCCTAAACCACCCCAAACCAACGGGAGCTTCCAATATTTTTTTGTATAGATCTGACCAGCACCGGGAAAAACAGCAGCAAATAGAAGCGCTTTGCGCGGATTGTAACGCGTAGCGTATGATTTAATCAGAAGCGTGTCTTTACTTCTATCAATGATTAACTGACCACGAGGATCGTCCTTGGAGTTGCTCTTTAGAGAATCGGATGGGATCTCTTGTGCCAGGCAACCAGTGGCAACACAAATAAAAAATAATGTCAGTAGTCTTATCATTGCATGTGAAAGATGTCCAAAATTCTATTTAAGTCTTCAACAGACAAAAATGGAATTTTAATCTCACCTTTTTTTCCGTCACTCTTTACTACAACTCGAGTGCCAAAGTGTGATGAAAGCCTGGATTGAATCTGAATTACTTCTCTTGATGCTGAGCTTGCCTGTGCCGGAGCAGTGGTTGTTGTCGTCGTGCTGCCCTGTGATTTTGCTGAGAGTTCGCGCACGAGTTCTTCAACTTTTCTAACGGAAAGTTCTTCGGCAATAGTTTTCTTGAAGATGTAAAGCTGCTCTTCCTGATTCTCAACGTTGATGATAGCACGGGCATGCCCCATGCTTAATTTGTTATCGCGTACAGCAATCTGAATATCGGGTGGAAGCTTTAACAGGCGAAGGTAGTTTGTTACAGTGGCTCTGTTTTTGCCAACACGTTCGCCTAACTCTTCTTGTTTAAGATTACACTCTGTAATTAAACGTTGGTAGCTCAATGAAATTTCTATAGCGTTCAGGTTTTCGCGCTGAATGTTTTCAATCAATGCCATCTCCAGCATCTGCTGATCGTCAGCTGAACGGATATAGGCAGGTATTGATTTTAAGTCAGCAAGCTTCGAAGCCTGGAAGCGTCTTTCACCTGATATTAATTGATATTGATGATCGGCTAATCTTCTTACGGTAATAGGCTGGATGATGCCATGTACTTTGATAGATTCCGCTAATTCCAAAAGCGCATCCTGATCGAAATGCGTTCTTGGTTGAAAAGGATTTACTTCAATTTCTTCAACAGGAATTTCCTGTATGCCACTGGTGGGTGATGTTGCTACAGCTGGTGTTGAATCTGTTGCTGTATGAGCAACACCAACAACGTCAGACTCCAGCCGGTCGTCTGTTGAATTATCGCTTAAGAGTGCGCTTAGCCCTCTGCCCAATGCTTTCTTCTTACTCATTTCGACATTCCGTTTTTATCCAAAATTTCATGCGCCAGATTCAGATAACTAATCGCCCCTTTACTTTCTGCATCGTGAACAATGGCAGGAAGCCCAAAGCTTGGCGACTCACTTAATTTCACGTTACGGGGAATAATAGTTTTAAACGTCATCTTTTGAAAATGCGTGCGTACTTCTTCAACAACCTGGTTGCCAAGACTTGTGCGGGCATCGTATAACGTTAACAGGATACCTTCAATTTCTAATTTAGGATTAAGCCTGGTCTGGATGATCTTGATTGTATTTAAGAGTTTACCGAGACCCTCCAAGGCAAAGTATTCGCATTGCACCGGTATGATCAATGCATCAGCCGCTGTGAGGGCGTTGATGGTGATCAAACCAAGAGATGGTGAACAGTCAATGATAATGAAATCATAATTGTCTTTTACTTTGGCGAGCGCATCACGCATTTTTTCTTCGCGGCGTTCAATGCTTACCATTTCAACTTCGGCACCAACGAGGTCAATGTGTGAGGGGAGGATGTCAAGATATTTGAGATCATTCTTTACAATAGCATCGGGTGGGTTTACACCATCAACCATGCATTCATAAATTCCTGATTCAACTTCTTTTGGATTCATTCCCAAACCAGACGTAGAGTTTGCCTGTGGATCTGCATCTACCAGAAGTGTTTTGCATTCTAATACAGCCAGACTTGCTGCAAGATTAATTGCAGTGGTTGTTTTTCCTACGCCACCTTTCTGGTTAGCAATTGCAATAATTTTTCCCATTACTTATTGTATTAAAAAAAATAGCCCCGGCTTAAAGACCGGGGCTACAAATATAATCGAAATTAGATATGGGCGTGGAACGCCGTGGAACGGTTTATCCACAATCCTTGCACATTCAGATGTGTATTATTTTTTTCTCTTTTTACGTTCTTCTTCAGCTTTTTTGCGCGCTTCTTCGCTCGCTTTCATGGCCTCCTGCAGCTTGTTCATGAATTTCGACTTCGATCCGCCACCGCCTGCCGCAATTTTCTTTCTGTTCTCTTCCATGATGGCTCTGATCTTTCCATCATCAACAAATCGGCGGATGATGGCCTGCTGTCCAAACGTTACCACTGTCGAAATAAAATAGTAGAACGTTAAGCCAGCTGAAAAATCATTCAGCACAAAGAAGAAGATCAACGGCATTACATACGACATGGATTTCATCGGGCCTGTAACGGATGATAGCTGATTATTCTGCCAGGTTGAGATCAACGTTGCAGCCGTCATCAACACGGTGAAAATACTGATGTGATTACCAATGATCGGCAATGCATACGAGAAACTTATCAATGAATCGTAAGTTGATAAATCTTCTGCCCATAATAATGATTGTTGTCTCAGTTCTATACTTGCAGGAAACAAGTAGAACATGGCGAACAGGATTGGCATTTGTAACAACACGGGTATGCAACCGCTGATGGGGTTAACACCAACCTGCTGATACAATTTCATTTGTTCCTGCTGAACTTTAGTCATATCATCGCCAACACGTTCTTTAATTTCATCGAGCTCAGGCTTCAATACTTTCATCTTGGCCATGCTCAGGTAAGACTTGTACGACAACGGGGCCAATACAAGTTTTAACAGGATAACCAGGATGATAATGATCAGGCCATAGTTGCTGATGTATTTAGTGAGAAAATGAAATACAGGGAAGATGGCAAACTTGTTAATCCAGTAAACCGGAGGCCAGCCCAAATAAACGTTCTTTTCGAACTTCTCTGTTACAGATGATAATGTTTTGTAATTGTTAGGGCCTGCATAGAATTTGAAGTCTGCTTTTCCTTCGGCAAGCGAGCTCTTTGGTATGAGTAGTTTAACATCGGCACGTTTTACAACGGAACTATCGGCAACATTCACAGCTGTTTTTACTTCACCGCCTGCAAAGTTGTTCTTGGCGATGAATGATGTCAGGAAGAATTTCTCTTTTACAGTTACCCACTTTAACGGTTCGGCAAATGATTCTATCTCGGCGCTGTTTGATGCTTCGCTTAATTTGTTGAAGCCATCTTTTTCAGAGAAATATGTAACGGTTGTATTTTTTCGGGTATCAGCCAGATTCTTTTCTGTAGGCAGAATGATGTCGAGCCATTTAAAGGTAAGGTTGTCGCCTGCTAACTGGCTGCCTAAACCTTTGCTGTTAATACTATAACCAATTTCATATCCGCTGGCAGGAATGGAATATGTTTGAACAAGGTCTGTTCCATCATCTAATTTAATAGAGTAGGAGAGAACTGTTGTATCACCTTTTTTAGATTGGGCTGCAGTATAATATAAATTGTATAGATCTATTTCTTTACCATTATACTGACTCAGTAAATTGAATGTAGTTGAGTTTGGTGTAATCAGTTTTAGTGGGCCTTGCTGATATGTTTTGTATTGCTTTAACTCAAGCTCTTTAATAACACCACCTTTGTTTGAAAAGACTACTTTCAAATCATTAGTTTCGATAGTGGTGTTTGTCTCTTCTCCTTTTGCAAACGCTGCGAGGTTTCCATACTTCAACTGCAATGAGCTGTCTGATTCAGTTTTGATAATGATTTGAGCGGCTGAATCTGGTTTGGCTTGTGCCTCAGTTTTAACAGGATTTTGTTTTGTTGCCTGTTGTGTAGGGGAGAAGAAGTAAAAGTATCCCAACAGTAATGCTGCAATCAACGTCAGGCCAATGGCCGAATTTCTATCCATGATCTAAATAATATGTATGTGTGATTTGTATCTTTTAATGCCCGATAATTACGAGTTAGCCTTTTTATGATTGATAGATGCCTCCACAAATTTTACGAAGAGGGGATGTGGATTTAACACCGTGCTTTTTAATTCAGGGTGATATTGCACACCGATAAACCACGGGTGATCTTTCAATTCAACAACTTCTACAAGACTTGAATCAGGGTTTGTTCCAACGGGTTTAAGACCGGCTTCTTCAATCTGCTCAAGAAACTTGTTGTTAAATTCATAACGATGTCTGTGTCTTTCATGGATCAGCGATTCACCATAAACAGACTGTGCTTTGCTACCTTTTTTAAACTTGCAGGCATAGGAGCCAAGACGCATCGTTCCACCTTTTATTGTAATCTTCTTTTGCTCTTCCATCATGTCAATAACAGGATGTTTGCTCTTGGGATTGAGCTCGGTTGAACTCGCATCGGCAAGGTGAAGTACGTTGCGCGCAAATTCAATGACGGCGCATTGCATACCTAAGCAAATACCAAAGAATGGAATTTTGTTTTCGCGTACATAACGGATGGCTTCGATCTTGCCTTCCATGCCACGCTCGCCAAATCCGGGAGCGACAAGTACGCCGTGCAATCCGGCAAGAACTGATTGAACGGTCTCTTTATTAATTTCTTCTGAAGAGATCCACTTCAATTTTACTTTGCTGTCATTCTCAGCGCCAGCATGTACAAAAGCTTCTGCTATAGATTTGTAGGCATCGGGCAATGAAACATATTTACCAACAATACCAATATTAACTTCTTCAAGTGGATTTTTAAGTTTGCCTAAGAAAATCTTCCACTGATCGAGATCTGGTTCTTCTTTAGATTGTACTTTCAGTTTAGCTAGCACGCGTTCATCGAGCTTTTCCTTTTTCATCAGAAGAGGAACATCGTAGATGGTGTCAGCATCCATAGCTTCGATAACGGAGTTGAGATTTACGTTGCAGAACAGCGACAGTTTTTTACGAATCTCCATCGGCAATGGCATCTCGGTACGGCAAACCAGGATGTCTGGCTGAATTCCAGCTTCCAGCAATTCTTTTACTGAATGTTGAGTTGGTTTGGTTTTAAGTTCTTTGGCAGCGTTAAGATAAGGGATGAGAGTGAGGTGAATAACCAATGAGTTATTCGCTCCCAAGTCCCATTTTACCTGGCGAACGGCTTCAATGAAAGGAAGCGATTCGATGTCGCCCACGCAACCACCAATTTCAGTAATGATAAAATCATACTGACCGGTTTCACCCAGTTGGTAAATGTTTCGCTTGATCTCATCCGTAATGTGAGGCACTACCTGCACGGTTTTGCCGAGGTATTCTCCTTTACGCTCTTTTGTAATAACGTTATTATAGATTCTACCCGTGGTGACGTTGTTCAGTCTTGAGGTAGGTACGTTCAGGAAGCGCTCGTAGTGTCCCAGGTCAAGATCGGTTTCTGCACCATCGTCTGTAACATAGCATTCGCCATGCTCATAGGGATTTAGCGTTCCCGGATCAATATTAATATAGGGATCGAATTTCTGGATAGTAACGTTAAAACCACGCGCCTGAAGCAGTTTTGCTAAAGAAGCAGCGATGATACCCTTACCCAGCGATGATGTTACCCCCCCGGTTACGAAAATGTATTTGGCAGTAGAAGACATAAAAAAATTTAGCAGCCTGAAAGAACCGGGCACAAAGGTAGACTTATCGGTTTAAAGTTCAAGAGCGATTTTCAAAAGTAGCGCTTGCATTTTAGATGTGGTTTATTAAGCAATCAAAGTCATTTCTTGTTTTGAATCGCGCTCCATGTTCATTCGGGATTTTCACTAACGCATCTTTTAGTATTCTGTAGAGCAACTATCCTTTCGTTAATAATTGACTCTTAATTAGTTAATATTTCTATAATTATGGTCAAAGCTTGCCGTGAACTGGTTAAGCTTATTAACTTGGAGGTTTGAAAATCCGGAAGGATGCTTAAACTTCTACTAAACCTGAGATTCGGAATATTTTTAATTGTTTTAGGGATTTTATCTCTAATCAGCTCGTTTGCATCTTTTGCCCAAACTCCGGCGATAGATTGCAAAGGTGCAAATGGCGGAACTATAATTGGTGGAGGAATAAGCAGTGGCCCTGTTGGCTACTTTGGCGGATACCAATGTGCGAACATAGATGCCTTGATGGGAGGCAGTCCTACCTTTGATCCACTGGCCGGAGCTATTCTTGAGATCAGCGCCCAGAATGTTCAGGATGGAGCAACTGTTAACTTTGTGGTTAACTGGGGTGATAATACAGGAGATCCGGTTTCGCCTGTTTATGATAATGCAACGAAGACCTGGAAGATTTCGGGAGTAAAACACTTTTATCCGCTAACAGGATCGGATGTTAAATGTGAATATACACCCACTATTGTTTTAATTGTAAACGGATCGACGTGTACTACAAACTTTGGATCATCCCCAACCTTCACACGATGGAATGTTGATAATGAAAACTCGGGCGTGCTAAAGCTCCTTACAAAATCAAGTCCTAATGTTAATGTTTATAATGTCTGCAAAGGAACATCGGCGACAGTAGTCTTTAAAGACCGAAGCACATTAAACTGCGGCCCGTCAGAATCAAATCCTGAAAATTCGGGGCAACGGTGGAGAAGGTTTACTTATGGAACAACCAACACCATCACCTCAACAACTGGAGTAAAAGTAGGTGGTACAGTACAATCTTATCCTTTTCAGGGAGCGGTCATTGCTAATTCGCCTCCTTCTAACGTTCCTATCTTTTCAACAGAAACACTTCCCATCATTGTACCTGCTGATGCACAAGTTGGCGAAGAGTTTGTTATTACGATGGAGTACTGGAACACCTGTAATCCATATACTACAGGCGCGGCTCCTGTTACACAGACAGCAAAGATTGTTATTATCGACCAGCCCACTGCACCTGTAGCGCAAGATGTTACGGAGTGTGGCTCGATTACAACAACTGATGGTTTTTATGTCTCCGGTGTTCCTGCTGGCAATATCGTTACCTGGTATTTTAATAATAGTTCCGGCGCCATTGATGTTGCGGGTTCTGTTATCAAATCTTCAGCCGCTTCAGCGTTGTTGTTTACAGAGTTTGTTACAGCAGGAGGTCTTGATCCATCTGCTGCGCCAGGTGTTTATAAAGTATGGGCAAGTTATCACGATCCGAACGGATCAGCGTGTGAAAGCATTACTGTTCCAGTTACCATTACGAATCTTACACCTACTGTAGCGGCTGTTGCAGGAACTGATCAGAAGATTTGTGATCAGCTAACTTCTTTATCATTAGGAGCAAATACACCTTCGGTTGGTGCTACAGGGCAGTGGAGCATTGTGAGCAAACCATCAGCGTTAGCTTCTGCCGTTCTTTCTTCAACTTCAGATCCTTCCGCAACAGCAACTGTTGATACGCAAGGTGACTATGTTTTTAAATGGGAAGTGTCTGACGGAACATGTACTGTGTCAGATAATATAAAAGTAACATTTGATAAAAAACCAAGTGCACCTGTACAACAGCCAATACCTTTTAATATTTGTGATCCTACTATTATGCTCACGGCAAACCCTGTAGACAAAGGTGGTTCAGGGCAATGGTCATCAACAAGTCCGGTAACAATAATACCAATCAATACAGCTTCAACTACAGTATCTAATCTTGGCTTGGGCACTACGATAGTTACATGGACAGTGTCAAGTGCTTTTGGTGCATGCCCGGATCAGACGGCGGATTATACCATCAACCGATATGCAAGACCTATCGTGAACAACAGTGTAACACCATTATGTGAAGATGCAGAAGGCTCAGGACATGTTACCAATGTTCAATTGTCTGACTACAACGACATGGTAACGGGCATCGTTGGTTCGACAAACAGAACTGTTACGTGGTATTCGGATGCAGCCAGGACGAATGCTGTTACCAGCTACACCATTACGAATAATCTCAAGCTATATGTTCGCGTTGCCAATACAGCAACAACTTGTTCGCAGGACAGAGATATTGTTTTTACGGTTTATAGTTTGCCATTGGCTGTAGATCAATCCGGAAATTATTGTGAGACAGTAAAAGGAAATAATCAAAGTCCATCTGTAAATCTCGCACTTGATTTTAATGATAAGATTGTAAGCTTCAACCCGGTAGTACATGTTATCAAATGGTTTGATAATTCTTCAGGCGTTCCCGTGCAGCTTACCGCGGGGCAGATAGCAGCGTTCACCTATGTAGGCTCTGCTTCTCTCATAGCCCAAGTTCAGAATATTACTACGGGTTGTATCAATGAAGCAAACGTTTCATTGGGGATTACTACGAGACCTGATGATAATCCGATTCTGTTAGCTAACGGAACGGTTGCTCCACCAACGTTAAGATTTTGTGCCAGCGATGATATTGTTGTACTCCACGTTGATCCAGCAGCAAATCCAGGCTCAACGTTTACATGGACAATACCAACGCAATTTGAAATTGTAGGTGGAGGTACACCAAATTTTTATGTACTACTTCGCTTCAAGACTGCGCAGGCTCTCTCTGCTATAAAGGTTCAGGAATTTAAGAACGGAAGCTGTGGAGGTAACGTTCAATCCATCAATGTTATTGTTGATGCACCAGCAAGTAGTGGTCCCGTTGTAACAGGCGATCTCCAGGTTTGCACGAATCAGCAAGGCGCAACATATTCAGTACAATCACCTGACGCAACATCAACGTATACCTGGCAAATTCCTTCTGATGCTTTTATCATGGGCGATAATACGGCCAGCACCATACATGTCCTTTGGGGAACCACCGATGGCAATGTTCGCGTTCAGGAAAAAACATCCGGTGGATGTGTTTCGCCGCTTTCAAACGCAGTGGCTGTTCATGTCAATCAGAAGCCAGAAGCCAATTCATTATTTCCGGTGGTATGTGCTGATGATAATAGCTCGGCAACGTCTGTACAAAATCTTACTTTACTTGAACCCTCTATCAGTAGTGTGCCAGGCGTAACGTTTACATGGTATGATGATCCTTCTCATACAACTGCCATTAATCCTGTAGGGTATACGGTTTCGAGTTCTTCACATTTAGAGGTTGTTGTGAGTAACGGACTCTGCGATAATCAGGCTACTGTTTCATTTACAGTAACACCTTTTTTTCCAGGAGCGATTGGTGGTTTTCAATCAGTATGCTCAGGATCACCAGCTGCAATGTTAACCAATTTAAGTTCTCCATCCGGAGGAGTATCGGGCACCTATATATTTCAATGGCAATCATCACCTGATAATTTTGTAAACCCGGCATCTATCGTAGATTTATCAGCAGCGGATATTGTATATGATCCAGGTATTGTTTCCACAACAACCTATTTCAGACGAAAAGTTACTATTGGCTCTTGTGCGCCACAATTTACATCAAGTGTTAAAGT
>DATCRE010000756.1:0-7204 GCA_036569145.1 Cyclobacteriaceae bacterium | reverse complement strand
CCTGGGACGTGAGAATGGATTGGATCTCATAAAATTTATCCAGGATAAAGGTGTGTTAACGCCCGCCATAGTTTTAACCGGACAGGGCGATTTAAAAGTTGACATTGACGCGAGCCGTTACGGCGCTGCTGATTACCTGGTTAAGACTGAATTAAATGCTGCTTCACTGGAACGAAGCATTCGTTACGCATTAAGCCAATCTAAAATAATCAGGGAGTTGGATGAAAAAGAGAAAAAATACAGATCGCTCTTTGAACGTTCTATCGACCCTATCTTTCTGGCATCAGACAAACTTGTATTGACGGATGTTAACGATGCTTTTTTGAAATTCTTCGGTTACTCACATGAAGAAAGTAAATCCATCACAATCAACAGTATCTTTGAAAATGAATCAGACTATAATCACTTCAGATCTTTTTTAAAAAAAACAGAACAGATAAAAGATTTTGAAGTTTCACTCGTCACAAAATCAGGAGATAAAAAAGTCTGTCTTATAAATTGCGTTTTTATTCCAGATCAATCATCCGAGTTTTGCTGCTACCAGGGAATCATTCACGATCTTTCTTTACGCAAGCAGGCCGAACATGATATGTTAATTGCTGAACGTCTTTCGTTAACCGGGCAAATTGCCAGAACCATTGCGCATGAAGTAAGAAATCCTCTTACTAATCTTAACCTGGCGCTCGATCAACTGCGAAGTGAAATACCACCTGATAATGATTCTGCAAAACTCTATAGCGATATTATTGAACGCAATGCGAATAGAATTGAGCAATTGGTAGATGAAATGCTTAACTCCTCAAGACCTAAAGAGCTGCACCTTGAACTTAATTCTGTATCCAAAATTATTGATGACACCATTGCACTTGCTATTGACCGTATCCGGTTAAACCAGATTGAATTAAAAACAAATTATCCTGCAGACCTTCCACGAATTTTGTCTGATAAAGATAAGATTCAGGTTGCACTTCTTAACATTATAATAAATGCTATTGAAGCTATGGAGGCCGCTAAAGGAATACTCGTCATTAGCGGATGCGTTAACAATAATGTTTTAACCATTACCATTCAGGATAATGGAAAAGGAATATCTAAAACTGATCTTGAAAAACTTTTTGATCCTTTCTTTACAGGAAAAAAAACAGGAATGGGTTTGGGACTCACATCAACCAAAAACATTTTAAATAGTCACAATGCACAAGTTGAAATAAAAAGCGAACTTAAGAAGGGCACTACATTTTTCATTCACTTCAAACTGGCTGAATAAAACATTCACGTTTTAACTTTTAATATCGCCAGTGTCCTTTGATATATTTCCAGCCCCGGCGTGTTTGTATCCAGTAACCGTCAACCCACATCGCCGATCTTCTTCTTGGTTTTTCCCAATGCCCTCTGGCCGGTCTATACTCACGGGCTCCGTAATCATACGTCCATGAATCATTAATCCATACAAGGCCTGGTTCTGGTGCTTCGGGAATGATAACAACCTGCGGATCAGCTGGTCGGTCTACTACAACAGCACTGCAGCCTGACAAGAGAAGTGTAACAAGTGTCCATTGTGCGACGAGTTTCATAACAAATGAAATTTACTTGTAACACTTAAAATATTTTTTATTCTATTTCTTAAATAAGAATACAGCAGCCAGCAGTGTAACAACAAAAAGTGTCAGAAAAATATAAAACAAAACCTTAGCTATCGCTGCAGCGCCTTCGGCTATGCCCCCAAATCCTAACAGCGCCGCAATGATAGCAATAACAAAGAAAATGACTGAATATCGTAACATAATCCGTTAAAGTTTTAGTTTATAAATTTCCTATCGCCGTTTACACAAGACCTTCCTCGCTGGCTTGTTGAATTTCATGTGTTAACGTGTAATTAAAGGCTGTGATACCCGATGCGTTAAAAAGCTCTCCGATCTTTCTTAAGACTGTCGTTATTATACTTAAAGCATCCACTTCAGATTTAAAAAGCTGTTTACTCGCTATACGATTCTGGTCTTCCATATATAAGTCATCTACCAATTCATCCAGGTGAATGGTTTCTTTTTTTTCTTCACCATTGCACTGGTAACACACGGATAGTAAATGAAAGATAGATGATGTCTCAGGCGTTATACCTGCCAATGACTGCGATGAGCTACGTGACCTTATCCTGGAAAGAATCGTTCGGACAAGTGACACAATCTTTCGTGTTGAAGAATATGGCAAATAACCTTTCAGTTCATAAAAGAGTTTTATAGCCTCACTGTCCGGAACTTCTTGTTTGATAGCTGTATCCATACTTTTTTAAGTGGGGCTAATAAAAATTAGTGCCGGATTTAAAAAGCTCAATTAACTGTGTGCTGATCATAATAATCCTGATTTCAGGGGAATTAATTGCCACATGAAGTGAGATCATTCCACAATTTTTATTCTGCTTCACAGGCCAATCTATTTAGAAGACTGCATTGAAACACATCATACCGACATCGTGAGAAATCTTCTTCGCATATAACAGTGGTGGCATAATGTTTTCTGTGAAAGAAAATATGTTGCACAGGGCGTGCAACGCAAATGGCAATTAAAGTATAACGAATATGAAATCGAAAAGAATAAGATTAATTGGTGGTATACTGGCCGGAGTAGCTATTGGTGTATCCATTGGAATTTTGATTGCTCCTTCAAGTGGCAGAAAAACACTCAAGAGATTAAAGAAAGGATCGCGCAGGCTCACAGGAAAATTGACAAATAAAGTTGGTAGTTCAATTGAATCATTGCGCGAACGTTACAACCATGGCATTGATGAAGCGGCCCGCAAAGGTAAAGAAGTAATTAATGCTGCAAGCGATAAAATTAAAGCGTAATCATTTTATCGGGTATGACGAAAAGATTGAATTAAATAATCTTAATTAAAAAAACTCATGTTTATGAAAACTAAAACACAAGAATCTAAAATATCCTCGGCACGTAAAAAAGCAAATCCAAAAACTTCCAAAGAATCATTGGAAGATATTTTTGAAGACACCTTGAAAGACATCTATTGGGCAGAAAAACTTTTGGTAAAGACACTGCCTAAACTTTCTAAAGCATCTTACAATGAAGAGTTACAGGAAGCCTTCAATACGCATCTGGAAGAAACACAAAATCAGATCTCAAGAATTGAAAAGTGTTTTGAAATTATGGAAGTAAAACAAGCCGCAAAAAAATGTGAAGCTATGGAAGGTCTTGTAAAAGAAGGCCAGGAAGCTATTGACGAACATGATAAAGGTCATGCCCGCGATGCTGCCATTATTGCTGCCGCACAGAAAGTCGAACACTATGAAATTTCAGCATACGGAACGCTGAGAACTATGGCATTTGTTCTGGGTAAAACGCAGTGCGCAGAGTTATTGGAAGAAACAAAAGTAGAAGAGGCTGAAGCCGATGTAAAACTTTCAGAGCTGGCAGAAAAAATAAATCAACTGGCTGCAGAAATAGAACACGAAGAAGAAGTTGATGCAGAATAATTCAGGAGAGTCCGATTCAAAAAACCACCATCCTCTCAGGTGGTTTTTTTTGTGATATAATTCTTCATATCATAACTCGCCTGGGGAAATTGCTCCTCACCACATTTACAAAATAACCCTGGCAGAAGCTTGCACGCTGGCAAGGTTTTTAGAGATAGAGAAGTAACAAAACTCCAATTGATATGAAACCTAAAATGGAAGAATCGCACAAAATGAAAACCATTACAGAGTGTCTTGACCAGGCAGTCGAGAAAGGATATACCGAAAATTTTAAGTTGGCAGGTAAATGGCTGGCAACAGAAGAAAAAGATACCGTATACAAACCCGAAGACATTTCTATTACAGCTTTTTACAGGTTTGAAGGTGTTTCAGATCCTGAAGACAATTCTATTCTCTACCTGATAGAGACCAGCGACGGAAAAAAGGGAACGCTCATAGATGCATACGGAATGTATGCCGATGCCAAGATCTCGGATTTTATACGTGAGGTTGAAGAAATTCAAAAGGACAAATCATAAGATCAATAAAAAAACAAAGCTATGAAGTCATCTTACATTAATACATTTTTTAACAAGTTCTCTAATACAGTAACAAGGCTTTCAGGAAAGCCTGTAGCATTTGTTATTGCTTGTCTGTTAATTATAATCTGGGCACTGAGTGGACCGTTATTTGATTTCTCTGATACCTGGCAACTGGTTATTAACACCGGCACAACCGTTATAACCTTTTTGATGGTATTTATCATTCAACAATCTCAAAACAAAGATACCATGGCCTTGCAATTAAAGCTCAACGAATTAATTGCCTGCAAAGAAGACGCAAGCAACCGCCTGATTGATGTTGAATCGTTAACGAGCGACGAGTTAGAGATGCTAAAAAAATTTTATGCCAGGCTATCAATATTATCAAAGAAAGAAAACAACTTATATACTTCTCACTCATTAGATGAAGCTACACTTAAGCATCAGAACAAACGAAAAAATATTAAAAAACCATTTCCAAAAGTATTGTAACGCTGTCACTGAAATGCTGTAACCTGGGGTTTAAAAACCTGTTGTGTACCGAATAACAATGGTAGCTTGGTTAGAATTTTTATTTCCCATGCACGGGCATAATCGCCATTCTTGCCATAGTATGCTGCTTCTAAAGAAAAGCTTGGCAGCACTAAATTCTCATTCAAGGTTCTTACACCTGCACGAAAGGCTGGGAAAACTGATTCTCTGCTGAATAAATTCTTATTGAGTGTAATTAAATTAAGATCGAAGCGGTGAAAGAGAGCAAAACGAAAACCATAAAAATACCACGGCATAAAATAAACAGTCTCAAGTCCAATAGCCATCTTCTCATTCCCAAACGGTGAAAGCTTTTCCTTATTTTCCCATTTGCGATCAAGAATTAATGTCTTGTCTGTTTTTCGGTTTATTCCTTTTATATAAGTGAAGTAAATGAATTGTCTGAGTTGTGAGTGACCCACTCTTTTGAGATCACTAAAATACGTTCCTGTTAAACTGATTATTCCATCTTCAGCTTTTCTTTTTTTAAAATAACTTCCTGTAGCAAATGCAACGTTGATATAACCTATGTCTTCAAAATAATGGCCAACGGTACCATCTAATTCAAAATAAGACCGATCTGTAAATTGATTAGTTTCATGCCCCCCAACAAATGTTGCCGTTGCCCCAACAGGAATATCCTCTGTTTTTCCAAAACCTCTTACCCGTAAACTCTTTAGAAAGTTTCTCTTGGCCAATGTAACGCTACCAAGCATAAGTGTGCGATTGTAGAAAAACGAGTTTGAATCTTTAGAAACAAAAGGTTTATTGGTAAAATTTATTGTATTAACCCTGCCTGAAAAAATTATGTTCGTTCGCTTCTTGTATTCAAATGACCGGCCCAGCCAAACATCAGCATTGTTCTCGGTGTACAAAACCTTTAGTGTATCGTAATCCTGAAAATAAAAATTTTCGCGTGTGTGAAATAAATCAATGCCACCTGCATAGTTAATGTCGGGTGTAAAGAAATCACGTCCCAGCGAAAGCCTTGTTCGATTACGGATATAGTTGTTTGTATATTCCAGTTCACCCTGAATAAATGATTTAAAAAGATTTTGCTCACGAAGAGTAAGTTCATAACCATTTTGTGGATGATTGGCCGCACTTCTATAATACGATACCTGGAACTGCTTGGCGTATCCAAGTATGTTAACATCGTAAACATCAAACCTGAATTTGCTCATGGAACTGTATGCTCCTGAAACACCAATAGAGGCAACGTCTTGTGTAACAACAACCACATCCACTTCATTGGTATTATCTTTATTGGGACTAAGATATATCCTGGCATCGCGAAGTGTTTTAAACTGTCGCAAGATTCGCTCATTATCAGCCAGCACATAAGGATCTACAACATCACCCACGCCGAAGAGCAAGTTATGCCTGATAACAACAGCGCGCGTGTCGCGATGAACCTTGTTGATAAATTTGCCAAACCGCGTTGAAGCTTTTTGAAGTGTATCAACTACAGAGCCTTCCAGCAGATCTACGTGCTTGAATACAATGGAAGAAATTCGGCAACCCGCATAGGGCTTAAATACTTCTTCACTTTTTAGTATTACACTAACGAGTGCTTCCTTCCGGCCTTTCTTCTTGATCACTAAATCAAAGATGTCTTTGGTTATTTTACGAGAAGAAGATTTCTGAGCCAGCGTATCATAAAATCTGGAAGACTTGGAATACGGGTTTTCGCGGATTTTTATTTTGGCAGCATCTCTTTCACTAAGAAGTATTAACGTGTCTTGTTTGGTAATAAAAGTAGTATCTCTCAACACAACCTGTAATCCTTTTTTTACATAAATCCTGTCTTTTGAACGTTGGCTAACAGCCTTAACGATAGTGAGCATTGAAAGCAGAATGGTAATCAAAATTTCTCTTCTCATAGACAATTCCAACACACTCTAATTTCATGCTACATTTCAGGGAAAATGAATTTTACAGAAGAGACGTTTTACCTAACCACGTGGGTATAAAATTCTACAATCAACGTGAAGCTTACAAAACAGAAGTGCGAAGTAGTTTGCTTGAATAGATTTCAGCCAAGTATTCTACATCTGGCATGTGTTTTATTTAAACATAGAGCAGAGGTAAAAGCATTATGGTATTCAGAAAAACGCTTATTCAAATTGCTGATGTTTCCAGATTCATCCTTAAATTTTTCAAACAAGCATTTCGTCCACCATTTGAAATTCGTGAGATTATAAGGCAGTGTTATGCTGTGGGTAACAGGTCATTATTTCTTATAACGTTTACTTCGTTTTTGGCTGGCATTGTTTTTACAAAGCAGTCAAAGCCATCATTGTCATCCTTCGGTGCGGAGTCGTGGTTGCCATCGTTAGTATCACAGGCGGTAATACGCTCGCTTGGCCCGCTTATTACCGGACTAATATGTGCCGGCAAGCTGGGTTCGAACATAGGTGCAGAGTTAGGAAGTATGCAGGTAACAGAACAGATTGATGCTATGGAAGTTTCAGGAACACGGCCTTTCTCATACCTCGTTGTTTCGCGCGTAGTCGCTACTACATTGATGTTACCCATCCTGGTAGTTTATGCTGACGTCGTTGCACTATTGGGTTCTTTTATCATGGTTAATACATTTAGCGACACAAGCTTTCAATTGTATTTTGCCGATGCATCTGAGTCAATAACGTATCTCGATATTTTTTC
>DATCRE010000755.1:0-6512 GCA_036569145.1 Cyclobacteriaceae bacterium | reverse complement strand
TAATACTTCGTTACGCCATTCATATCAGTATACTGGCCTGCATAATTTGTAGTTCGGTGTATCTTCATTGTTTCTGCATCTACACCATACCACGATTGATACGTTTGTTCTTTGCCTCCAAAAGTGATTGCTTTAATAATTGTTTTCTTTCCATAATAACCTCCGCTGAAATAATACGAGTCAAGATCAGATGACGCGCGATCAACATAACCGTTGGATTTTATTTTGGATATCTTTCCATCAAAGGCCCAATGATTGTTGATAAGACCTGTGCCCGTTTTAAATGTGTAGCGCTGTGAATTGAATGAACCTCCTGATGCATATAATTCAGTATAAGGATCTTTAGCAAGCGTATTGGTTTGCAAATTCACACTCGCCCCAAAAGCACTTCCTCCATTTGTTGATGTACCAACGCCTCGCTGAATCTGAATGCTCTGCGTTGAAGAAGCTACATCCGGAATATCAACCCAGTATGTACCTTGCGACTCACTGTCGTTATAAGGAATACCATTGATGGTAACGTTTATACGCGTGGCATCACTTCCGCGTATGCGCATACCTGTATAGCCAATACCTGTACCAGCATCCGATGTTGTTACAAGTGAAGGTGTCCAGTTTAGTAAGAATGGAAGATCTTGTCCAAAGTTTTGTTTCTGAATAGTTTGCTTGTCAACTGAAGAAAATGTTGTAGGTGATTTATCATTAGCCCGTGTTGCATAAACGATCACCTCATCTGTAACACGAATTTGTTCTGTCAGCAAAATAGATAACACCACATCAGAAGTAAGGTCTACTTTTTCAATTTTATCCTGGTAGCCTACATACTTCACACTCAGTTCATAACTTCCTGCATTTAAACCTGTAAGTTGAAAATGTCCCTGGTCATCACTTACTGCTCCCTGATTATTTTTATCTAACAGTATAGATGCACCTGATAGCGGTTGCTTGCCTGTAGCATCGTAAATGCTGCCTGAAATTGTGAATTGAGCTTGCACACTCACTGACAACAGTATAGCTGTTATCACCAACATTGATCGTAACATGATTGTTTACTTGTTTAAACCCGCAGCCCATAGGGGAATGTACTGCTTACGTTTAATCTACCTCCCTTCGTCCGCATTACCGGCATCAGGTTCATTGGGTATAATCTCAGCCCGTTATTTTTAGGCACCCCTTACTGGCTGCAAATGTAACAGAAGAATTGAGATTAGAGAATTTGTAAATGAAGTATTTGCTGTAGCGAATTGTCTACACGCAGAGTAAGTCGTCAGCTGCGAGGTAGTATCACTGTGAAGGTGCTACCAATTCCACGTTCTGATTTCAATTGTAATTTACCTTCTAACTTTTCTGTTGCTTCTTTTACGAGATACAAACCCAAGCCAGAACCAGCAGACTTATTTGATGCTCTGTAAAACATAGAAAATATCTTGTCATGATATTGAGGTGAAATTCCTTCGCCATTATCCTCTATGGAAATCTCAATAGCTTCATCTCTGACACGCGCCTGAATCTTAACAAATGAAATTTCCTTAGAACGATCACTGTATTTAATAGCATTCGAAATAAGATTGTTGATGATAATCGTCAGCCTTGAGATATCGGTGTTGATAACAAGATCTTCAGCAACACTTACATCCACAGTAATCTGATCAATACCTTCTGCATATCGTAAATCAGAGAGTGATTTATTGACAATCTTTAACAAATTCACAGGCTTGATAACAATTTCAGATTTATTATTCCGGGAGTAGTCAAGAATTTCGTGAAGCACGTCATCCAGTTTGTTCAGACGCTCTTTCATCATGTCATGATAACGCTTTAACTCTTCAGGATCGGTAGTGAGTTCACATAAATGAATAAGCCCCATCACAGAGCTGATCGGTGCACGTAAATCATGAGACGTGCTGTAGATAAACCGGTCCAGTTCCTGATTGGTCTTGATGAGTTGCTTATTCTGTTCTTGTGTTTTAATCTCCTGCTCCCGCAATGAAGTCTCAACATTATGATTAACCTGAACCAGGAAGTAAACCACCAATATTGATATAACACACACAACAAGTAAATTGTTAAAGAAATTTTGCTGAATATATTCCGGTGTTAAATGTGTTGGCGGTACTAAAGTGAAATCAGAATACCTCGCAACTAATATTAATACAAAAGAGAGCCCAACAAAAAAGAAAGATTTGCCTCGCTCTTCCCAACCAAAAACAGAAAGTGACATCAGACAATTGCCTATGAAAAAATTAAAAGGCCCTGGCACCGGAGGTTTAAGTGTGCAGTACGTAAAGACCAAAAGATTACCAGATAGCAACAACAAACTTTTACTTAGTGAGTAACGCCCTGTGCGGTTAAGCCAGAAGCATATCAGCAGCACAATCGTAAAAATATAATAGGGAGTGAGGAATGAATGTCGCTTAAGAATAAGGTTAGAAATAATGTAATAAGAAACTACAACAGCCCACACGAGCATGTAAAAAGTAGTAAGCAAAGCACGCTTACGTTCTCCTGAAGAATGCCCTGTTGATTTTCCTAAAAAGAAATCGCCGAACGAAATCATCTGTATAGATTTTATAATCGAGCTACGGGAAAACCATCGTAAATTCTTTTTTCAGACTGGGTTATTCTTTCTTCTCAAATACAACACCAATCGTTTTAATCCAGGCGTTGATGGCCTCTCTGTCTGCATCACTTATTTTAGCTTCTTTGTGAATCCACAAATAAGAATCCAACGGCATCCATCCTTCATTTACAGCATCACTTATCTCTTCCAGTTTATGATTAGCTTTTCGCTCAGAATATGTTTTAAACTCTGAAAAATTAAGATCCTCCTTGCCTTCGTTAACATGATGTGCCATCCACATGCCAACGGGTTGTATATTGTAATACCATGGATAGATTGTGTTATTGCTGTGACAATCGTAACATTTCTTAATAAGTATCTGATGAACATTATCGTTTATGGAATATGCTTTTGCAATATCATTATCCGTGATCAGTTGAGCTGATTCGTTTTTGGATGGTCTGAAAAACTGAATGATAATAAGCAGGGCAATAAGGACAATTCCTATTTTGCGGGAACGTTTCATGAGTTAACGGATTTATATCCTTAAAAATAACAATAATACCCAATTCGATAATTGCTGACCCTTATTAAGTTTAATCACTATTTTTGATTCCCTTTAATACCGGGTTATATAATCATGACTGAAAACCTTCAATCCTTCTACACACAACGTAAAAATGATTTTACCACATCGCTGGCTCAGGTAAGCAGCGTCATCAGGCAAATCTCAACCATACGTTTAATCGTGGCTGGATTGTTTCTGCTGGTTTTCTATTTTGCATTTTCCATAGCTGAATTATTTTACCTGTTACCTGCATTGCTCGTCATTTTTATGATCCTGGTAAGAAAGCACAGCGAACGGTTTACTGAAAAAACTCACCTGGAAAATCTGGTTAAAATTAACACGCTTGAACTGCAGGCTCTCGAAGGTAATTTATCTGGCTTTAACAACGGTGCTGAATTTATTGATCCACATCATGCTTACTCACATGATCTTGACATTGCAGGTGAGCGTTCGCTGTTTCAGTATGTGAATCGTACTACTACATTGAGCGGCAAAAAACAACTTGCTTACTCACTCGCTAATCCGCTGCCCGACGCAGATCATATTGTAGCCCGACAACAAGCGGCTAAAGAACTTTCATTAAAAACAGATTTCAGGCAGCACTTTCAAGCTACCGGTATGGAGCTAGAGGAATTAAAAAGTGATACCGATCAGCTTCTGGAATGGGTTAAGGAAAAACCATTTTTATATGGAGATGTTTTTCTCTCAGCTTTATTATGGGTATTGCCAGCATTAACAATACTGTCGATCATACTATCATTCTTCTTCGATAACTTTCTGACCATCGCATTGGTTCTGGCGGGAGCACAATGGACTACGCTAAGCGTTAGACTGAAGCGTGTCAACGCATTTCATCAATATATAAGTCGCAAGAAAAATATTTTAGATAAGTACGCCAGGCTTCTTCATCTTTTTGGCAAGGAACAGTTTGAAGCACCATTGCTTCAACAACTCAAAACAAAAGCAACACAAGCTGATAAACGAATAAAATCATTGGCAGAACTTGTAAGCGCCCTTGATGCCCGATTGAATTTCATGACCAACCTGGTAGTGAATAGCGTATTGCTTTATGATCTGCAATGCATTTACCGATTGGAAAAATGGAAAGAAGAGAATGCACCACAATTACAGGTATGGTTAGATGTTATTAATGAAACGGATGTGCTCTGCAGCCTCGGAACATTTGCATATAATCATCCAACATTCTGTTTCCCTTCAATCACATCAGATCAAAAGATAGTTGCCACATCGCTGGGTCACCCACTGCTGGCACATGAGGGATGTGTAACTAACAATATTTCTATTGGTGAGCATCAGAATATTCTGGTTATTACAGGTGCCAACATGGCTGGCAAAAGTACTTTTTTGAGAACACTTGGCATCAATCTCGTACTCGCACTAGGTGGTGCGCCTGTATATGCAACCTCATTTATCTGTCCTGTCATTAGCATACGTTCAGGTATGCGTACGGCAGATTCATTGCAGGATCATCAGTCATACTTTTATGCAGAACTTAATCGTCTGAAGAAAATTATGGACGAACTTCGTGATGGTAAACCGTTATTTATTTTACTGGATGAAATTCTCAAAGGCACAAACTCAACGGACAAACAAGCGGGATCTATTGCGTTGGTGAAACAATTGGTTTCTTATTCCTGTATTGGTTTGATTGCCACACATGATTTAGCGCTGGGCGATCTCGAAAAAGAATATCCGAGCCACGTTAAAAACTATTGCTTCGAACCCACTATTGAAAACGATCAGCTATCATTCGACTATACGTTAAAGGAAGGAGTGGCGCAAAAGATGAATGCCACGTTCTTAATGAAGAAGATGGGCATTATACCACCTGCGTAATCATCCGACAAAAAATTATCTTTTCATTTTTCCGATTCGCCAAACCAGGCTAATGGTATTGATGAGAAATGTGCCATTTGATTTCTGCACGGGGCCATGTACAAAAGTTGAGTTGGTATACTTAACGGAAGTCTTGTCAATGTAATTCACTTTGCTGCCCATGGTAACTCCGGAGTTCAATTGTAACCCAAGATAAGAAGGATCTGATTTTATAAAGGGAAAGTAAACGCCCAACGAAATCTCTCCAGAAAGACCGGCGTTATTTTTTTCATAGATTGTTTCAAGTGGAGTCTTTATACCATTCTCATAACCAACATGATTGTTTTTAAATTTCGCCGTTCTGAAACCTAGCTTAGTATCAATAAACAATTGTGTTGCGTGACTGGCAGAAAGAAGATAAAAGCGATTAATGACATGTACTGCCGTCACTGTCAACCTTGATTGAATAGTTTCATTATCAATACCGTTGTTTGGTATATCAATAGGCTTAACACCCGATTCCCTTACATAATCTATACCTGCACCAACGGAATAATGCGATGTAATCTGTTTGACCGCACCAATATCAACTCCTAACGATGGAGTGTTAAGCGTAGGTCCATCAAGATTAACATAAAGCGGAGTGCCTAAAGAAATAAAAAAAGATTTTTTATCCTGAGCAAATCCGGCAAGACATGCCAGCATCAGTACAAATATCGTTACGATGGTTTTCACAGATTCAATTTATGATATTGTGTGCCTCTAATTTGTTCATGCGTAATTTAATTTACTCAATAAGCCTTAAACTAAAAAGTCCTCATCCCTTAAATCGGGATGAGGACTTTTTATCATGAGATCTCTTTGAATTAAGCCAATCGCTTGGCTACTTCATCCCAATTAACAACATTCCACCAATTAGTAACATAGTCAGCGCGCTTGTTTTGATATTTAAGATAATAAGCATGCTCCCACACATCAATGGCAAGTAATGGCGTGCCTTTAAGTTCACTGTTATCCATTAAAGGATTATCCTGATTAGCGGTTGAACCAATTTTCAGTTTACCACCGTCATTTACCAACCATGCCCAACCAGAACCAAAACGTGTTGTAGCAGCTTTTGCAAACTCCTCCTTAAACTTGTCGAACGATCCGAATGCACTTGTTATGGCTTCTCCAATCTTTCCTGACGGTGCCCCGCCACCATTCGGCTTCATTACCTGCCAGAAAAAATTATGATTCCACGCACCACCTCCATTATTTTTTGCTTTCGCTGAAAGCTTGGAAGCATGATTGAAAAAATCCTGTTCAGAAGTAAACGAAAGGTTTTCTGTTACCAGTGCTTCGTTAACATTTTTGATATAGGCTGTGTGATGTTTGCTGTAATGGATTTCCATAGTCATGGCATCGATGTTAGGTTCCAGTGCATTAAATGCATAGGGCAATGCTATCTGTGAAAATTGCAATGCAGATGTTCCGTGTGTTAAATTTTCTTTACGCTCTGCCTTTGCTTTCGTGGATGAGAAAAGGAGTGGTGCACTAAGACTTGTT
>DATCRE010000754.1:0-4537 GCA_036569145.1 Cyclobacteriaceae bacterium | reverse complement strand
AATTCTTCCTGGCTCATGTCGAATACTTCGCAGAAACGAGCGCTGTCAAAATGTTTTACTTCTTTGAGGATGATAAGTAAATCGAACTCCGGACTGTTATAAACAATTAGCTTACCATTTCGATCGCGTATCAGACCACGGACCGGATATTGGATTTCCTTTCGAATGGCATTAATGGAGGCGAGGTTCTTATAGTTGTCATTTAGTACCTGGATGGAAAACAATTTTATCAGGAAGACAATAGCAACCAGTACAATGACAACCTGAATAATCTCGCGCCTACCTTCGTTCATAATCTTTTTCTGTAAGGAAACAGAAACTGAGCAATAACAATAGCCAACATGGTAAACAATGTACTGTTCATAATTTTTAACATTGTGAACCAGAACATATCAAAGCCACCCGCTTCGGTAAAGAAGAGAATGGTGTGATGAAGGAAAACCATGGGTATGGCATAAACAACAAACCATTGAATTCCGTTCATCGACATAGATGGGATGGAATTACTGTCGTAACCACCCTGCGGAGTCAGCACATTCAACCAACTATTACGGGCGTACATAATTAGCACACAGGCAAGGGCATGCAAGCCCAGGCTATCATAAAAAACATCAACTGAAAAGCCTAACACAAATCCAATTAGCATTAATGTGATCTGGTTAGACTCAACCGGAAGCACAAGCAAATACGCTACATATAAAAAACAGAAGGCTGTATGAAACAACACAATGTTTTTTAGAATCAGCACCTGGTAAAACAGGTAGATGAAAAAAGAAACGATTTGTAATATATTAACTCTGCTCATCGGTTCATTTTTTCTACGCTAAGCTCAAGTGAATCCTGCTCCATCTTTAAATTACTCTTCACAACTTCTACGTAGGTGAGTTTTCTAAAGTCCTGGGAGAGCTTCACATTCAGATCATAAAATAATGCAGCATCTGCCAGTGAGACTTCATCGATGGTTCCAATCATAAGTCCTCTTGGAAAGACGGCGTTGAATCCCGAAGTAACAATGGTATCACCTTTCTTAGGATTAACATGACGGGGAACGAAGTTGAATTGTACAAAGTCAGCGTCTTGTCCGTTCCATTGGATAGTTCCATAGTGTCCGGTACGTTTTAAGATGGCAGAGACCATTACATCTTTATTAAGTAAAGAAGTTACAACGCTATAATGTTTTGATACAGTTTTTACTTTGCCCACGATACCTGTTGAGCTTATTACGGCCATGCCCGACTTTATGCTATCACTGTAACCTTTATCTATAGTAAGAAAATTAGTAAAGCGGTGAACGGAGTTGTTAACAACTTTGGCGCTTACAAATTCAAAACGCTTAATTAACGCTGAGTCAATTTTTTGTCCGAGGCTATCGGCAAGAGAAATGTGTGAACGTTGCTCTAATGAATTTCGCAGAGCTGCATTTTCTTCTGCCAGGAGGCGATTCGTTTCGCGCAGGGAAAAATATTCTCTTACTCCCTGCGAGAAATTGTTCAAACCAGCAACAAAGCTGTTGGATGAATTAAAAAACTTAGCTCCCTGAAACTGATTATTCTCGATGATCAACCAGGAACAAAATACTTCCAGTGCTAAGAATGTAAAGAACGCGCGGTATCGATAAAGAAAATAAAAGAGCCGCTCCATGCATTACGTCATCAACACAGCCCTGAACTGATGAAGATTTTTAAGTGCTACGCCTGTACCACGAACAACGGCCCGCAATGGATCATCAGCTACATGTATCGGCAGTTTGGTTTTCAATGCCAGACGCTTGTCGAGACCACGTAACAATGCACCACCTCCTGTGAGATAGATACCGCGTTCATAAATATCAGCTGAAAGTTCTGGTGGAGATGTTTCAAGCGCTTTAAGTACAGCTTCTTCTAATTTGCTGACAGATTTATCTAATGCAAAAGCAATTTCAGAATATGATATTTTAATGGTCTTCGGTATACCTGTCATCAAATCACGGCCGCGGATTTCATAATCTTCAGGACCTTCATCAAGTTCGGTGAGAGCTGAGCCTACTTCTATTTTTACGCGCTCGGCAGAACGTTCACCAATTAGCAGGTTGTGCTGACGTCTCATGTAATCCAGAATATCACGGTTGAAGGTATCACCAGCAACACGAATAGATTGATCGCAGACAATACCTGATAAGGCAATAACTGCGATATCAGTGGTTCCACCACCGATATCAACAATCATGTTACCAATAGGTTGTTCAATATCTATACCTGTACCAATAGCTGCAGCAATTGGTTCGTAAATCATATAAACTTCTTTCGCACCAGCATGCTCTGCTGAATCGCGTACGGCACGTTTTTCAACTTCAGTGATTCCAGAAGGAATACAAATTACCATGCGATATGAAGGTGGAAACAGGCGCTTGCCAGTGTCAATCATTTTAATGAGACCACGAATCATCATCTCAGCCGCCTGGAAGTCAGCGATGACACCTTCTTTTAAAGGTCTGATAGTTTTGATATGATCATGAGTTTTCTCGTGCATTTGCATAGCCTCACGGCCAATGGCGAGAACTCGGGTATTAATTTTATCCAGCGCGATGATGGAGGGTTCGTCTACTACGATTTTGTCTTTGTAGATGATCAGTGTGTTCGCGGTGCCAAGGTCTATTGCGATATCACTGGTGAAGAAATCAAAAAATCCCATTTACTGTAATAACTAAAAGTTTAAAAATTTACGGACCCGGAGTCCATCTCTATGATGGACGATACAAAATTGCATTCAAGTTACCAAAATAATGGTTTTTGGTTCAAGAATGTAAGTTTTTTCGTTATAGAAATCGCCAAGTGATAAAATCGCCAGTGAAGTTATTCATCACAAACATTAAACACATTGGTTCCTTCTTAATGCTTGAAGTGACGGATACCAGTGAAGACCATCGACATACCATGTTGATCACAGTAGTTTATCGACTCTTGATCTTTCACAGAACCACCTGGTTGTATCACTGCTTTGATCCCTCGTTGGTTAGCAATCTCAACACAGTCGGGGAATGGAAAGAAGGCATCAGATGCCATCACTGCACCATGTAATGAAAATCCAAACGCCGCTGCTTTTTCAATAGCCTGCTTCAAAGCATCAACACGTGATGTCTGTCCAACGCCACTTGCCAGTAACTGACCATTCACTGCCAGAATGATAGTGTTAGACTTAGTATGTTTACAGATTTTGCTGGCAAAAAGCAGCGCGTCAACATCATTAGCGGTAGGAGCAACTTTGGTTACTACCTTAAGGTCTGCTTTCGAATCAGTTTTCAGATCAAGGTCTTGCTCGATAATGCCATTGAGAATGCTCTTGCTCTGCTTGGTTTCAGTAAGTTGTTGTTTCTGAATCAAGATCATTCTGTTCTTCTTGCTTTTCAAAAGCTCAAGCGCATCGGCAGTGTATGCCGGAGCAATAAGAATTTCAAAGAAGAGTTTATTGATTTCTTCTGCAGCTGCCAGGTCAATAGTTTTGTTTGTTACTAATACGCCACCAAAAGCAGAAATTGTATCTGCCTGGAAAGCTTTAAGATATGCTTCTTTAACAGAGGCACCAGTTGCTACGCCACAAGCGTTGGTGTGTTTGATGATAACGAAGGCAGTTTCATTTTCAAATTCTTTTACAAGATTAACGGCAGCATCAACGTCAACTAGGTTGTTATATGAAAGCTCTTTGCCATTCACTTGTTCGAACAAACCATCGAGATCGCCAAAGAATGTTCCTTGTTGATGCGGATTTTCGCCGTAACGAAGAGTGCGACCTTGTTGAATGCTCTTTTTATAACTTGGAAACTTGAACTCATTATTAAAGTAGCTGAAGATGGCCGAGTCATAATGCGAGGTGACATCGAAAGCCATGGCTGCAAATTTCTTACGATCTTGCAAATCTGAATTTCCTTTTTTGCTTTGAAGAAGATTCAACAGTTCAGCGTATTGATTACGGGATGACACAATAATAACATCATTGAAATTCTTGGCTGCTCCGCGGATAAGTGAAATTCCCCCAATATCTATCTTCTCAATAATATCTTCTTCGCTTCCACCTTTGGCTACAGTTTCTTCAAATGGATACAGATCTACAATGACAAGGTCAAGTGGAGAGATATTGAATTCAGCGGCTTGCTTTACGTCACCGGCATCTTCTCGTCTATATAAAATGCCACCGAAAACTGCTGGATGCAATGTCTTTACGCGACCTCCAAAAATAGAAGGATAACCTGTTAAAGTTTCTACAGGCGTTACCTTGTAGCCTAATTTTTCAATAAACTCCTGTGTACCTCCCGTTGATACAAACTCAACTCCCTGGCTGGCTAACTCATGAACAATTTGATCAAGATTGTCTTTGTAAAAAACGGAAATGAGCGCTCGGGTGATCTTACGGTTTGTCATAATAGGATAGGGTATTGAAATGGAGGTGCAAAAGTATAAGTTCACAAACGATTTACGAAGGTTGACCAATATTTTTTACGATTAACATGTAGCCTCAAGTTCTTTAAGAACACACAGTGTTATATTTATCCCTTCAGTAAACC
>DATCRE010000753.1:0-3703 GCA_036569145.1 Cyclobacteriaceae bacterium | reverse complement strand
GCTTGGAGCCACTTCATTGTGACGAGTACGAACAGGGATACCTAATTTCCATGCTTCGATTTCGAAGTCTTTCATGAAATCATAAACACGACCAGGGATTGATCCAAAATAATGATCTTCCAATTGCTGACCACGTGCAGGTGAGTGACCAAATACAGTCTTACCAGACATAACTAAGTCAGGACGTGCATTGAAAAGAGCTTTATCAACTACGAAATACTCTTGTTCGCAACCTAATGAAGCAACTACGTGCTGAATATCTTTATCAAAAAGTTGGCAAACACGTGTTGCAGCTGTATCAACAGATTTAAGTGCCTTTAATAAAGGTGACTTAGCATCAAGTGTTTCACCTGTGTATGAAACGAAGATTGTCGGGATTGTTAATGTTTTTCCATAAAGGAACATCGGTGATGTAGGATCCCAGGCTGTGTAACCACGAGCCTCGAATGTACTTCTGATACCACCATGAGGAAATGATGATGCATCAGGCTCTTGTTGAACCAACTCGCTACCTTTAAATCTTTCGATACCGGCAAGGGCATCAAAAAATGAATCGTGCTTTTCGGCTGTTCCACCTGTTAATGGCTGGAACCAGTGCGTAAAGTGTGTAGCACCTTTTGCCATAGCCCATGATTTAGCTGCAGCAGCCACTGCATCAGCAGTAGTTTCATCAATTTTTTCGTGATTTTTAATTGCCTGGCTTACTTTTTTAAAAACAGCCGGGGCTAGCGTGCCACGCATTTGTTCCATGCCAAATACGTTTTCTCCATAAAATTGAGAAACGATTTTTTCAGGCACTTCAACATGAACACGTGGGCGCTCATTTACTTTCTTAAGAGCTTCGAATCGTAGGTACGCCATAGTGGTTTATATTTTAATCAATTTGCAGCCAAATCTATACGATTTTTTGAAATGTAGACTAAAAATTAATCTGGATTTCATATTTTTTTAATCGTATTCGATTGCGATTGGGTTGTTTCCAATCAGAAGCATCCTTTTTGAACCTTTGTTGCGGAAACTTTAATTCAATCTGGCTGGATATGGGTCAATTTTGACCCTCTTTTTGAATTTTGTTTACTTTTAAAATATAAGCGAATTCATTTACGGCATCCTCATTAAAGGAAATCAATTCTTCCAGAGGATAGGGCATCAGAAATTATACTCCATAGGTCTTTTGATTAAAAACCGACTATCGCAATCTCTCCCTCCTTTATAATCTTGTAATCTTTTGTATGGAAATGAATTCCTCCAAAAAAAATCGGACTCAACTTTATTTGCTTCACAAACAAGTTGAGTCCGATGCTCTGAAAAGCCAGGGTATTAAAAACTAAGCCAGGTTAATTGGATTTTTTTACGCTTCCTCCACTGCTTGAGTTTGTCATACTCTTGGCAGGGTTGCCACGGTATCTTACACTTCCGCCACTGCTCGCATGGCCATCAAGATCTTTGGTAACATTTATTTTTATAGAGGCGCCACTGCTGGCCTCAGCGGTTACTGATTCTGCTTCCAGATCGTAAGCATCTATTTCGCCGGCACTGCTCGCATCTACGGCCAGGCTCGTAGTCTTTCCTTTCAAATCTATTTCACCAGCACTGGATGCATTCACATCTACCGTAGTACACTCTACTGTTAATTCAATAGAGCCAGCGCTGGAAGATGAAGCATCAAGATTTTTTGTTTTCAAGATACCTTCGGAGTAAATGCTTGCAGCCGAACTTGCTGAAACCTTATCAACTTCTACATAGGTAACGTAGACCTTAACGGTTTTACTTTTATACCTGCCCTCACGCATGTGTATTTTCAGATAACTGCCAGAGACTTCAGTTATGACATTATCGAGTGTTGTTCCTGTTACTTCCAGCTTCACGGATTCTTTGTCGCCATGTTTTAAATAAACATCAATACCTTCTGCTGCCTTTATCCCCCGAAACGATCCGATTGTTCTTGTTTCTGATTGCTGGGCCTTGCTTATTGTAAAAACAACAATAAGTAAGATTGTGGTCAAAAAATTCTTCATAATTCTTAATTATTTGTCCTAAAGACTGGCCGCAAATATAAGGGTTGCATGTAAACCGTTCATCTATATTAATTTTGATGATGTACTAAAACATTGTATTTTACACTAGAAATAAATGGGTTATTTCTACAAATTTGTGCTCCACAAAACATTAACAACAATATGATCTTCGATAAAAAAGCCGAACTCAATGTCCTTATTAATCTTGCCGCCAGTGATTCGAATGTAGCCGAACGCGAAGCGAAACTTATTCATTCCATCGGTTCTGCCAATGGTCTTAAAAAAGAAGAAATTGATTTGATGCTTAAAAATCCTCAACCCATTGGTGCATTAACAGCATTAACCAGTGACCAAAAATTTGAGCATTTATATTACCTCATTCAACTTATGAAAATGGACGGCCAGGTTTTCAGAAGTGAAATTGTGTTTTGTGAATCTATTGCAGAAAGACTTGGCTATAAAAAAGGTGTGGTTGCTGAAATCTCTCAACACGTTTACAGTGATCCATCTATAACTGCAGACAGAACGATGATAAAAAACAAAGCCGATAAGTTTTTGAAAGCCTAATTATCAAAGTAAGATATTCGAAAGCCTGAAGGAGCAATTCTTCAGGCTTTTATTTTTTAATCATGACACAACGGTTCATTATCATTGAATTAAGTCTGAAGTCCGGCTAGTAGCATGATTAAATTTAGAACCAATGTCATACTATATTTGCTGCACTGAAACATAACTCCATGCGCGATCGCCTTAAAGCTTTGCTTCTTTTTATTTTATACTGGCTTGCCTTCATGATATTGGCCAGAGTTGTGTTTCTACTCTATAATTATTGTCTTACCAAGCAATTAACAAGCAGCGAAATACTCAAAGTCTTTCTCTATGGTTTAAAAATGGATGGCAGCATAAGTGGTTACGTGGTTATGTTCACGGGGCTTATGCTTTCCATATCTGTTTTTACTACTTCTAAATGGGTATGGCGAATCATTACTTACGTTAATCTGTTTTTTTTGATTGTTTCGTGCCTCGTTGTGATTGTAGATATGGAGTTATACAGGCATTGGGGATTCAGACTTAACACCACACCTTTTCTATACATTGGCAAAGAGGCGATGGGAAGTATAGAGCCAGCCGTTATTGTTAAAACTTTTTCAGTGTTGATTCCGCTTGTTGTACTATTTACTTACCTGCTTATCCGTAAGCTTGTAAAGCCTTTATATTCTTTTAAAACTGCCAACATCAGAGTATTTGTTACTATGATTGTGTTAACAGCCCTGGTGTTCATTCCTATTCGCGGAAGTTTCTCGGTTGCCCCTATGAATACCGGCTTCGTTTATTTTCATAAGACAAAAGCATTTGCCAACCATGCCGCCATCAATGTAGTCTGGAATTTTCTTAACAGTGTTTTCAGAGGAAATAATTCGTATCCGGAAAATTTCTTTGACAAGAAACTAACGCATAAATATTTTGACAGCTTATATATAAAGAGTGATTCTACCAAAATGCTTTTCAAAACTGCAAGACCAAATGTGTTGCTTGTCATTTTGGAAAGCTTTACGGCTGGTGTTATTGAGCCCCTTGGTGGTCTAAAAGGTATTGCCCCTAATCTAAGCAATCTCACACGGGAAGGTGTTTTGTTCACGAACTTTTACGGTAATGGTGACAGAACAGACAAAGGCATTGTTAGT
>DATCRE010000752.1:0-5402 GCA_036569145.1 Cyclobacteriaceae bacterium | reverse complement strand
TCATTGCCTTACTAAAAGCTCAATCGCAAGGCTGCAGTGATGCAGGCTTCTGTACCATGGGTGCTATGAAGCCCGATCAACCTTTCAATAAGAAAATAGAGTTTAAGCTTCGCTCCATGGAAGTCAGTTTTTATCGTGGCACAACAACGCTCACACCCATTGTTTATGTAGCTACAGCCGATATGAATTTTAGCATCAATAGAAAAACATCCTTCCAGGTTAAGTTACCATATCAAGCTATTCGGGGACGATTAGCAAATACATCAGGTATGGGTGATATCTCCTTGTGCTTTACACGAAGCCTGTATAGCAAAGAAAAATTTGATATTAACTTATCAGTTGGCGGAAAAATACCTACGAACAATTCGGATAAGAAAACTGCCGATGGAAACAACTTGCCCATGTACTACCAAACAAGCTTAGGCACGTATGATTTCATCACAGGTCTTTCTCTTATCAATAGAAAATGGTTATTAGCCACTGGCATACAAGTTCCTCTTAATAAAAATAACAATCAGTTTTTATGGAATGAATGGGATCATGGGCATCCTGAGCCCGATGATTCTGCTTACGTTCACAAATACAAAAACTTTAATTCCAAAGAGCTCAAGCGCGGTACTGATGTCATGATTCGTATTGAACGTAACTGGCGGCTTTCGCGTGTAAATTTTTCTCTCGGCATGTTGCCTATCTATCGCATTACCAGAGACGAAATCACAGACAAGAATGGTAATCGGGTAAGGCCAGATAAAGCTCAGGGCTTGGCTATGTCTGTAATCTTCACTACTGGCTACAGTTTCAATGTAAGATCCGGCATAAAGCTTTTACTTGGTCATAAGCTCGTTCAGCGCGAAGTAAACCCCGATGGTCTCACGCGTCATTTCGTTTCAACACTCAGCTACGTTTACAGATTCTAGCATGAAGCACTACATTTTAATTTTCCTTTTTCTTGGAGCAGCCTCAGCATCTGTAGCCCAGAGTAAACTCGATCAGATTAACAACCTTCTGATTGATGCAAACTATTCTGAGGCCGTTAGTATGATCGATCGTACTATTTTACAGACAACAGATAAAATCACTGTTATTTTACTGGAGAATAAAAAAGCTGAAGCATTAATCCGTCTCGGTAAATTTGATGAAGCTGACGAGGTGTTAAAACTTGCCGATCAACAGATCAATCAAACAACCAATACATCATTTCTTCAGGCTGTAATACAAGCTACACAAGGTTTTTTATATCTCAACCAGGGACGTAATGATCGCGCACGGGAGTCACTTCAAAAGTCAATAAGTCTGTTCTCAACAGCAGGTAAAGAAACCAGCCTTGAAGCGGCGCAAGCATTATCGTTTCTGGGTCAGGCATACATTAACACAGGCAAATACAACCAGGCCGAAGAACAGCTTCAGATGGCCCTCACCTTGCGAGAGAAAGAATCGAAAGAGTCAGAACTCATTGCAGCTTCTTATAATGACCTCGGTCTCGTCTATAGCTTCATGCAAGATAACGATCGTGCACTTGAATACTATGAGAAGGCCCTTGCTATCTATCGGAAAATACATGGCAATGAACATCCGAAGATTGCTATTGCCAACACTAATATCGGCGTGATCTATCGCAACATGGAATTGTATGGCGATGCTGTGAATGACTTTGAAGCATCGTTAAAAATATGGGATAAAGTATACTCTAAACCACATCCATCAAAAGCCTTTGTTCTCTCTAACCTGGCGCAGACATATTCAAAAATGAATGATCAAAAAACTGCGTTGAGCTTCTATGAAAGAGCGTTGACCATGTATGAAGAAAGCTATGGAAAAAAGCATCCTGACGTAGCCCGCGTACTCAATACGATAGGTAACATTAAACTGGCATCAAGAGACTATACAGCGGCGTTAACAAATTACCAGGAAGCCTTAAAAGCCAACATTACAGATTTTGAAAGCAATAACATTAAAACAAATCCTGCACTCAGAAATTTCTACAATGGCAACGTGTTGCTTTATTCCCTGCTCTTAAAAGCACAAAGTCTGGAAGCCATGTATTATGGAAAGACACTAAAATTTGCAGACCTGACATTAGCCCTGCAAACCTTGCATACCTGTGACTCCCTCATTGATAAGCTACGTCAACAAATCACCAATGAAAGCGATAAGATTTCACTAGGTATAGTCGCCAATGAAGTATATGGCGATGGTGTTCGGATAGCTTATAATGCAGGAATGAACTCTGTTCACAAAAGGAAATTTTTTGAAGATGCTTTTTATTTCGCCGAGAAAAGTAAATCTGCTGTATTACTGGAAGCCATATCTGATTCTGATGCTAAGTCCTTTGCCGGCATTCCTAAAACTTTATTAGAAGAAGAGAAGAGTTTAAAGTCTGCCATTGCACTCTGCACCCAGAAGCTAGCACAGAAACCTTCACCCGAAGAAGAGAAATACCTGCGCGAAACATCGTTTAGTTTAAATCGCAATTATGAAACATTCACTAAAAAGTTGGAACAAGAATATCCATCCTACTTTAACTTAAAATTCAATTCAAGCTCACCATCAATAAAAGATATTCAATCGCTTCTCAATGCAAAGACAGTCCTGCTAAGTTATTTTATGGATGAGAAAAATAGCAGGCTCTACATCTTCATTATCGGCAAGACAAAGTTTCATATTGTTGATCATGCCTTACCAGAAAATTTTGACAAGACCATTACAGGCTTACGCAATAGTTTATTCTTCAATGATCTCAATACATTCATTTTGTCATCAGCGAAACTATCTGCATTGTTGTTGCCTACAATACCATCATCAGCAACAGACCTCGTAATTCTCCCTACCGGCAGACTTGGCATAATACCCTTTGAAACTTTGCTAACGCATAAGCTAAATGACAAGCAAACAAACTACAATAATTTGCCATACCTGCTAACAAAATACAATGTTCGTTACGAGTTCTCTGCAGGCCTGCTTCTTCAAAAAGCAAAGGCCAAACAACATCAAACTGATAACAAAGCTTTATCGATACTATTGTGCGCTCCAGTTACGTTTGCTGAAAAGGAAAATCTGAGTGACCTTCCAGGTACCGAATCTGAGGTTAAAGATATTTCAACTCTATTTGGAGAAAAGAGTTTTACAAAAGAATTATACCTGAAGAAAGATGCCAATGAAAATTTAGTGAAATCAGATAAGCTCAAGAATTTTGAACTGCTTCATTTTGCAACACATGGTATAGTAGATGAAAACAATCCAGAGCTATCCAGGATATTTCTGCAATCAAACTCTGATGCTGAAGATGGCAATCTTTACACCGGAGAGATTTACAACCTTGAGCTCAATGCAAATCTGGTAACACTCTCTGCTTGTCAAACAGGGTTGGGCAAGATCTCGAAAGGTGAAGGAGTTATCGGGCTATCAAGAGCGTTGGTTTATGCGGGGGCCAAAAATGTAATCGTATCATTCTGGAGTGTGGCTGATGAATCAACAGCTGAACTGATGAAGGACTTTTATAAGTCTCTTTTGGCTAACCCCACTGCCAATTATAGCCAGGATTTGAGGACAGCCAAACTAAACCTGATCAAAAACGACAAATACTCAGCCCCATATTATTGGGCACCGTTTATATTGATTGGTTTTTAACCAAAACGCGCTAACACTTGTGAAGAAAAAGTGGATTTAAGGCTGAAAAGGTTAAGTTTTTAGGGAGATGACTATCCCGAACCTACAGTAGTGAAGTATTTTCTTCACTACTGATCGGATCGAGTATCACAGTTTAAACGCTATGGCAAAACAGCTTGTTAATACTGTGTAGAGAACTTTAAAGTAAGGGGTTCCGAATGAATTTTCCTAAACATTTTCAGAAACTTTATTGAGCCTGAAAAATTGTCTTTTTTATAGCGAGATTTACCCCGAAGTATGACATTTCGACACCCCTCTGGAAACGTTGTTTTAGCGGTTTCGAGAAATTGATGCTTGGATATATCTGAAATTCAGATAGTTAAATTGAATTGATTTTTTACTACTTAGCCACTGTATTTTTTTAGGCTCATGCTCGAAGACAATTATAAGCAGCGCGGTTTACGCAACAAATTGGTCAAAAAACTGAAGGAAAAAGGCATCAAAGATGAGGGCGTTTTAGCCGCCATCGGCAAGGTTCCAAGGCATGTTTTTTTTGACGAAGCACTGCTCGGACATGCCTATCAGGACAAGGCTTTTCCGATCGGCGAAGGCCAGACAATCTCCCAACCATACACCGTAGCCTTCCAAACGGAGAAGCTTGAAGTGAAACCAGGTGAGAAGATCCTTGAAATAGGAACAGGCTCAGGATACCAGGCCAGTGTACTGCTGGAATTAGGAGCAAAAGTTTATACCATTGAGTATAACCGCAAACTTTATGAGCATACAAAAGAGTTTTTGCCAAAATTAGGATACAAGCCTTACTTCTTTTTTGGTGATGGTTCAAAAGGCATTCCAGCTAAGGCTCCTTTTAATAAAATAATAGTCACAGCAGGTGCTCCGGTAATACCAACCGCACTTACCGATCAGTTGGCTGAAGGTGGTATTCTTATTATACCTGTAGGCGATCGCGAAAGACAGGCAATGATCAGAATCAGAAAGAAAGATGGAAAACTAATTAAGGAAGAATATGATGATTTTGCTTTCGTGCCTCTATTAGGTGAGCAAGGCTGGAAAGGTTAATTTTGTTTTGGAAGTCCACTCACCTATGCCAGCACAATCCAGGGTGCTAAAGCAATACCCAGGGCAATAATAAACCAGATAAGAAGTTTGAGGTTTTTAGAACGCATAGCTACATAATTTGTGAATGTCAACGAATTCAGGTGGGCGAGGTTTATTAAAAGCTCTCTTACCAATTTTCTTTAACAAAACATTAACACATTGGTGCAAACTGATGGTAGAAAGAAAATATTTTACGACTTTCGCGCAGTAAAAAAGAAAATCAGAGAAAACACTTATTCCCCGATGACAAAATTCACCTTCACCGAAAAGAAAGACACCCGCTCCGGCTTTGGTGCCGGCTTACATGAACTGGGTCGCAAAAACTCTAACGTTGTAGCGTTATGCGCTGATTTAACGGGTTCTTTAAAGATGGACGCTTTCAAAAAAGAGTTCCCTGAGCGTTTCTTTCAAATTGGTATCGCAGAAGCCAACATGATTGGCATTGCTGCTGGTATGGCTATCAATGGCAAAATTCCTTTCACAGGAACTTTCGCTAACTTCTCTACCGGACGTGTTTATGACCAGATAAGACAGTCTGTTGCATACTCCGATAAAAACGTGAAGATATGTGCTTCTCACGCTGGTCTTACATTAGGTGAAGACGGTGCAACACACCAAATCCTCGAAGACATTGGCATGATGAAAATGCTTCCTGGTATGACTGTTATCGTACCCAG
>DATCRE010000751.1:0-5010 GCA_036569145.1 Cyclobacteriaceae bacterium | reverse complement strand
CGTAACTTCAAAGCTGAAGCTGACGGTGTTAGCGTAGATGACATCATATCTAAACTAATGGCTTCTTAGATTTCCGAAACCACTTTACTTCACACAGCAAGTGCAACTTTACTATTTCTGTTGCCGACAGAAAGCAGCAGAGAATAAAAACTTGTCGTATCAATCAATTATCATCAGGCAAGTGATGGATAATATTCTGAAAGCTATACCCAACGCTCCTTTCAAAGAACAGCTGACATCATAAAAGCTGGCATAACCAAGAAAATGAATATTCATTAACGTGAAATGTATTGGGCTGCGCTAGTGCATTCAAATTTAAAGCAAGCGATTTTTTGACCACTGTCTACATTCAATAAACAGCAATATCAAAGTTGCATCCGTAAATATACTGAGGCCTTGATCAGTATAGAATTGACTCCTCTCTACGGGTTAAGCAGACAATCCAATTCTAAATATCTAATCTACCTTGCCCAATTCTTTGCCACTTAAATCTATTACAAAATTACGGTATGGTTATCTCCATAGTGAACCATAAAGGCGGAACTGGAAAGACCACCACAACCCTTAACCTGGGCAGCGCACTAGCGCTTCAGGGCTATAGAGTTTTGCTGGTTGACTTTGATGCCCAGGGAAGCCTATCATATTCGCTTGGCATAGATGACAATGAACCAACGATAACTGATCTGTTTCATGGCGATGAAAATGCGAACAACGTAATACAGCAACGTGAGGGTATGGACATTCTCCCAGCCAATGCCACGCTTGCTGATATTGAGCTTGCCATTGCCAAATCAGAAAGTCGTTATCATCACCTTAAAGACCTGCTGAATACTTTGTCAGTCTATGATTTTGTTCTGATCGATTGCCCTCCTTCCCTGTCATTGCTTACCCTCAATGCCCTTACTGCCTCAGCATATATAGTAGTGCCCATGCAAATGGATGTGCTGGCATTGCGCGGACTAGATTCGATGCTGGAGACTATGCAAAAGGTGCAGCCCATTAATCCGCAATTGAGTCTGCTTGGGGTGTTGCCCATTATGGTTGATCCCCGCAAAAATATTTACAAGGAAATTGTAAGTCATATAAAATCCAATTATCAGGATGTTCGTCTGTTTCAGCATTCCATACACACCAGCGTTAAAGCGGCTGAAGCTCCCTCGTTTGGAAAAAGTGTTGTGACTTATGCACCTACATCAACTACAGCTAATGATTACAAGAAGCTGGCGAAAGAAATTGTAAAGCAATGCAAAGCCAATAAAAACAAGTAGCGATTAATTAACTAACCTATGGCATTAGGCAACAATCTTAAGAAAGAAAAACTAATCGTAACTGACACATCTCAGTTGCACAAACAATCATTAACCGAAAACAAAGTGGAGAATCAAAGCCTGGCAGCAGAACTGAAGTCAAAATCGAAGGAAAACGGAGAAGGAAGTATGACACAAATAGAGCAACTTAAAAAACAACTTGCAGAGCAAGAGCGGTTGGCACAACAAAACATCCAGGCATTAGAAGAAGCCGTTGATGCTGTCATCCAGATTGATAGTTCCAAGTCCATTACTTTTTATAATAAAGCCGCTGAAAAAATGTTCGGTTTCAGCAAGACAGAAGTTATAGGACAGAATGTAAAAATGATTGTTCCTCTAGAACACAGAAGTGTTCATGACAACTATGTGGATAATAATATACGAACCGGTATAAATAAAGTAATTGGTTCGGGAAGAGATCTTCAGGCAACAAGAAGAAACGGTGAAAAATTCTGGATTAACCTGTCTCTAAGTAAAATCAAACTAGGAGATGAAATTCTCTTCACAGCTTTTATTAAAGATATAACGGCAGAAAGATTTGACCGCGAGCGCAACATTCAGATTTTAGAACAAGCAGTAGATTCAGTTATCACTATTGATGAAGATAAATCTATTCTTTTCTTCAACAAGGCTGCTGAAAAAATGTTTGGCTACTCGCGCGAAGAAGTATTAGGAAAAAATGTAAAGATGATTGTGCCGATGGAACATCGGGCAAATCATGATCAATATGTAGATTCCAATATAAAAACCGAAGTCAACAAAGTTGTTGGCTCTGGACGCGATTTATCAATGACGCACAGAGATGGAAGTAAATTCTGGGGTAACCTGGCGTTGAGCAAAGTTAATGTTGATGGAAAATTACAATACACTGCATTTATCAAAGACATTACCGCTCAAAAAGAAGCAGCCATTGCTATGGATGCGCTCCAGGCCGAATTGAAAACAAGAATGGATCAGATCAACACAGCATGTGTAGTTTCTGAAGCCGACCTGAAAGGTGACATAACGTATGTAAATGATCTGCTGTGCGAAGTATCACAATACACACGCGAAGAGTGTATTGGTCAGCCACATAGCATGTTCCGTCATCCCGATATGCCAAAATCAGTTTTCAAAGAATTGTGGGCAACTATCGGGCGCGGAAAAATTTTCCGTGGCATAATTAAAAACAAAAAGAAAGATGGAAATCCATATTGGGTTGATGCGCTCATTGCTCCCGTATTAGGACCTGACGGTAAGCCTGTAAAATACATAGGTGTGCGTTACATCATCACAGAGCAGGTGATGCGCGAAGAAGAACTTAAAAAATCAGCAGAAGAACAGGGCAAGGTAATTGACGTTATCCGCTCAATGGCAGTAGGCGATCTATCTCAGCGTGTAGACAGTGACTCCACCGTGGCCAATGAAGTTAACGCCGCACTTGAGAATATTACTTCTGTTCTGAACCAGATAAATAAAGGTTCTGACATTGTAGCAAACTCATCAAACCTTTTGCAGAAGCGCGTTGACGACATGAAGCGAAATGCCACAGAAGTTTCATCGGCCATTTCACAAATGGCAACTGGTGCTCAGGATCAGGCAGCAAAAACAGATGAATCATCCAAGCTTGTTAATCATGTTATGGCATCGGCCAATGAAATGGAAAGAAAGGCTAACCAGATTAACAAAGCTGCGGAGGCAGGCCGCGAAAGTTCCAACCAGGGTATGAAGACAGTGAAAGTGCTGGTAGAGAACATGACTGAAATCAGAGAAAGCGCCGGGCAGACTTATCAAACTATAGAAGTACTTGTTAAGCGTACTGAAGAGATTGGTCGCACATTAAATGTGATTACTGATATTGCAAGCCAAACCAATTTGCTGGCATTGAACGCAGCAATTGAAGCAGCGCGCGCAGGAGATGCCGGAAGAGGCTTCGCCGTTGTTGCTGAAGAAATCCGTAAGCTTGCCGAAGGATCAAGGAAATCAGCTGTCGAAATTGAAAAGATAATTAGTGATGTTCAGAAAGACACCACGGCGGCAGGCAAAGCCATTGACAAAATGGAAGAAAGCGTAAAAGTTGGAAACAAATCCAGCATTGAAGCGGAAAAAATCTTCCAGGAAATAGCACGATCAACAGAAGAGACGTTTACGGCTTCTAAAGAAATTCAGGCAGCAACCACTACACAGAAAGATTCAATAACCAACGTTGTAAAAAATATTGAACAGATTGTAGTGGTTTCAGAAGAGACAGCTGCAGGCACTCAACAAGTAGCAAGTTCAAGCCATCAGATGAACAACGGTATGATGGAAATAGCCAAAGCAGGCGATGAACTTTCTGTTGTTGCTGCCGAACTACAGGCAAGCGTCACGCAGTTCAAACTGAAGAAATAATTTTATGAACGAAGTAAAACAGACGGCAGAGACGAAGGCAAGTACTTCGAGAAATCAACAGATCGTAGTGTTTAAACTCGGCCAGGAAGAATACGGTCTCTCTATTGATCAGATTAAAGAAGTTGTTATTACACCCAACATCACGCAGATGCCACAAACACCTGCGTTTGTAAAAGGTGTAGCCAACATCCGCGGTAATGTAATTGCCATCCTTGACCTGGAAGAAAAATTTAAACTGCAACGCAATAAAGACGTCGCATCTACTGGCAACAATTATACACTTGTTATTGAAAGCGATGAGTATAAAATGGGAATCATGGTACATGAAGTGCCAAACACATTATCTATTTCAACAGATAGCATTGAGAGCTCCATTTTCACCGGTGATCAACAGTCAGATCAATCTTATATTATAGGTATAGTGAAGTTGGAAAAGCGACTCATCATCATGATCGATATTTTTAAAGTTATCAGCGAACAAGAGGCCAATCAGTTCTCGAAGAAACAGGCGGAAGCAGAAGTGTAAATGAAGAGAATTCTTAACATAAACGATACACACGCAACGAGCGACCCTGTGGAATACACGTGTTATGGACTTGGGTCCTGCATTGGCTTATTCATCAGCGACAGGGTAAAAGGTTTATCTGGCGGAGCGCATATTCCCTTGCCAGAACCAAGCGTCGAGGGTGAATTTGAAAATGCTGATGCCATGATCAGCAATTTATTACAACAATTAAGTTTGCAAGGCAGTGATTTACTAACACTTCGTGCGAAGGTTACGGGTGGAGCACGCATATATGAATCTGTTAATGATATAGGAAAACAGAACATCAATGCTGTAACGCAACAATTAATCAACAGACGAATATTTATTGCAGCCATGGATGTTGGCGGTAAATTCTCCCGCACAGCTCGCTATAACAGTGTAACAGGTGAATTAAGAATTTCAACATCAGAACAAAAAACATATTCCATTTAGAAAATCAAACCTACTTATATGTCAAAAAGAGTTTTAGTAGTAGACGATTCGCTATACATGCGAACAGTTATAAAAGATGCGCTGGAGAAAGCAGGTTATACTGTAGTGGGTCAGGCAGCCAGCGGCGAAGAAGCTATTGATCTTGCCTTCGAACTAAAGCCCGATATCATCACGCTTGATAATATTCTTCCCGATATGATTGGCACTGATATTTTAAAAGTATACTCTCAGGAGGCATTGCCTTCCAAAGTCATCATGATTAGTGCTGTTGGCCAGGAGTCTGTTATACAGGAAGGGTTAAGCCTTGGAGCAAAAGCTTATATCGTTAAGCCTTTCACTTCCGAGCAACTGGCA
>DATCRE010000750.1:0-2076 GCA_036569145.1 Cyclobacteriaceae bacterium | reverse complement strand
TTTCACCTGGCTGATACACGGCGCAAAGAAGGATGTAAGGTGCCGGATTTTATTAGTGCTAAGCATAGATAGTTACAGTCCATAGTCATCGGTCAATAGTCAATAGCAGGTGTTGTGTCAGCCAACCTGGAACATTGAACATGGAACTATTATGTTTGAGAAAATAACTTTTACTTTGCACAACTATGTCACTTCATATTTCTAACCTTACCAAAATTTTCGGACAGCAGAGAGCGGTCAACAATATTTCATTTCATGTTGAAGAAGGTGAGATTGTAGGTTTCCTCGGACCGAATGGCGCGGGCAAATCGACTACCATGAAGATTGCTACGAGTTATTTACCGCCCACCTCGGGAAAGGTTATGGTAAGTGGTTTGGATGTAACAATAAACCCAATCGAAATAAAACGTATTACAGGCTACCTGCCTGAACATAATCCCTTATATACTGATCTCTATGTGCATGAATATCTTCATTTTGTTGGTAAGCTTTATGGTCTGAGTGGCAACGAATTGAAAAAGCGGGTAGGAGAGATGATTGAGCTTTGTGGTTTGACTCGCGAACAAAATAAATTAATTGAATCGCTCTCTAAGGGCTACCGTCAACGTGTTGGCCTGGCACAGGCACTGATTCATAATCCGAAAGTTTTAATACTCGATGAACCCACTACAGGACTTGATCCGAATCAGATCATAGAAATTCGTAAGCTGATTAAAGACATCAGCAAGAATAAAACGGTAATATTCTCTACACACATCATGCAGGAAGTTCAGGCACTTTGCAGTCGTGTTGTCGTAATTAACAAAGGTGAGATTGTAGCTGATGATAATCTTGAAAGCCTGATGAAAGACAATGGCCGAGTATTGAGTGTGATTGTTGAATTTGAGGGAGGTGTTAGTGTTGAAGATCTTCAAACGCTAAGTGGCGTTGAGAACGTAACAAGCATAGATGATTTTAAATTTAAAGTTATTGCCAGGCCAGGTGTTGATGTTCGTCCTGAGCTTTTCAGATTTGCTGCAGATAAGAATTTGTCATTGGTAGGATTAAAGCAGGAGGAGAGTTCGTTAGAAAATATTTTCAAAGAGCTTACTGTAGCTTAATCATTTTTAGCAATAAAAAAGCGCTCCCTCCGAATACCGGAAGAGAGCGCCCAACCCACTCAAACCTACTTCACAATTAGTTGACTTTGATAGAAGCTTTTAAAACTTTCTTCTCATCTTTTGGAACAGTGATTTCCAGAATGCCATTGGCATATTGAGCTGATATCTTGGAAGCATCAACATTTTCTGGTAATGAAAATGAACGCTTGAAGTTTCCATATTGTGTCTCAATAGAGTGGAAGTTATTTTCTTTTTTCTCTTTAGTGAACTTACGCTCACCACTTATAGTCAAAAGATTATCATTCAAATCAATTTTGAAATCTTCTTTTGCTACACCGGGAACAGCCACTTGAATTTCGTATGCCGTTTCATTTTCAACAACATCAACTTTAGGCACAAATGCATAAGAGGTACCACCTGAGCGACTTAATGATTCATTGAAGAAACGATCGATAAGATTGTTGAATGAAGTAGGAACGAAATCATTCACTGAATTATACCTTACTAAGCTCATAATTTTAATTTTTTAGGGTTAAACATGTATATTTTTAAACATGACTTGCTTATAGGAAAAAATATGCCGACCAATATTTAGATTAAAAATCAAGACAATGTGTCTTGCTTTAGTCAAGCAGCCCTGGCTTTAAGTGACATAATGTCACTTTTGGTAAGATTTAACTTCAATTTTGACCATTGAAGCTTGGTTGTTGATTCTCTGGTTGACTCCGGTTGGTAGACGTTTTTGATTTTGCAACTGAGCACCAATCTTCATGAACTGAGCGAGTCCCGATTAATGTTGTTAGAGTCATTTACATAAATAAGCGCTAACTTTCTTTTACTAAATGGGCGAGGTATGAAGCGATCTATTTTTATCATTATTGTTTTAATGGCGGCATGTATTGGAGGAATTCTGGGATCGATCGTTACCCTGCATTATTTTGATTCTATCGTTCCATATAATTCCATCGAAGAGCAT
>DATCRE010000749.1:0-8579 GCA_036569145.1 Cyclobacteriaceae bacterium | reverse complement strand
TAAACTAAAGTTCCATGCGTTTCCTTCGATGAATCCCTGGCCATCTGTTTTCAATACATCAAATTCTTTTTTAAACGAACCATTTTCAAGTCGTGGACGCATAAAGCCGATAGATTTATCATAAACATTTCTCCAGTTTTCTGATCGTTTAATGAATTCATCATAGACAGACTGATTGTTTAGTTTTTTAGCAAGCTGCGCTATGCACCAATCATCATAGGCATACTCTAACGTTGTAGAAACAGAAACCCCGCTTGCCTCTTGCGGTATGTATCCGAGGTCTATATAATTTCCAATGCCCTGGTAGCTTCTCTTCCTGGCGGTTGTTACACATGCCTGCAAGGCTTTGTCAGCATTGAATGATGTATTTCCTTTTATCACAGCATCAGCAATGACCGAAACACTATGATAGCCACTCATGCACCAGTTATCATTAGCATAGTGCGACCATATAGGAAGCATGTTTAATGCACTCTGATCATAATGCGCCAACATAGATTTTATGATGTCTCCATTTCTTGACGGACTTATAATATTAAGATAAGGATGAAAAGCACGATAGGTATCCCATAATGAAAATGAGGTGTAGTTGATGAAGTCAGCAGCTTTATGAATTTGTCGATCAAGCCCCATGTACTCACCGTTTATATCCATGTACACAGTAGGCATAAGTGCAGCGTGATACATAGCTGTATAAAAATTTACCAACTCTTCTCGTTGTGCTGATTGAATGACAATTTTATTAAGCTCTTTATTCCATGCTTGCTGTGCTTCAGCTTTTGTTCTTTCAAAATCCCAATGCGGTATTTCAGCTTTCATGTTCTCGATAGCATTGAGATTGCTCACGGGTGATACTGCAAATTTGATTTTGATTTTTTCATTCGCCTGTGTATCGAAATCAAAGTACATTCGAAGCTGTTTGCCTGCGAGATCAGGAAAATTTTTGGTTTGATTGAACTTGCCCCAGAAGCCACGATAGGTTTGTGGCTTGGAGTAGTTACGAGCTCCGTATTGCTTGAATGGTTTTGAAAACGACATAGCAAAATATACTGTGCGCGTTCGTGCCCATCCATACGTTTGACGATAACCCGTTACAAGCGTATCATTTTCAACGCGCACTATCGTCCAGATATTTTTATCTTCATAGTTGTAAATGCCCGCCATCAGATCTAAAATAATGTGAGCTTCCGTTGATTGTGGAAATGTGTATTGATGAAAGCCGGTACGTGTTGTTGCTGTTAGCTCAGCGTTGATGTTATGGTCTTCTAATTTTACTTTATAATAACCAGGCTCTGCCACTTCGCTTGCATGTGTAAATGAAGATCGATATCCGGTTTCAGGTTTATCTTCTGTGCCGGGATTTAATTGTAATGTGCCCGCAGTAGGCATGATCAAAAAGTCACCGAGGTCTGAATGACCTGTACCACTAAAGTGGGTGTGACTAAAACCTACAATGGTTTTGTCATCGTATTGATAACCTGCACAGTATTTATAAATGTCCTTATTGTACTTGCCGTTGTAATCATACGAGAGCGTATCGGTATCTGGACTTAATTGCACCGAGCCAAACGGAACAGTTGCTCCCGGAAATGTATGTCCCATTTTTTCTGTACCGATAATGGGATTTGCATATTGAGTGAGGTTTGGTGTTTTAGGCTGACTATGCGCAGTAAAAACTGCGCTGCAAAAAAATACAATCAGGAGTTGGAGAGCTCTCATACGTTCAGGTTTATGGAGCTCTAAATAGCAGAAAATATTGATATTAAAAATAAAAACCAGATTCAGTGGCTGCAAAATGATTTAGCCGCATTCTTATAGGGTAACGCAATCGTGATAAAGAATGTGTAATTGAAACGAAGTGATATTCTAATCAAGAACTTTATCCATCATATAATCTTCCATGAGAAATCCCTCGCCAATGTCGATGTCTTCTTTGCCAACGATAACAAACCCCTGGCCTTCATAAAATTTAACCGCCTTGTTGTCACGATTAACATTTAAGCTGAGAATTGCACTTTGATTTTTACGTGCAATGTCTTCAGCTTTTTTTATTAACAGCTTCCCTATGCCTTTGCCTTGTGCCGACGGATGAATATAAATCTTATGAATCTTTGTTTTCGATAAGCCTTTATAGTTAAGCTCATACGAAAGATACCCGAGGTAATCTCCATTTTCTTCAGCCAGCAAAAAGACATGCTTTTTCACAGTAGTTTGATTTATTAAAGCTGATGTGCTATACATCATCTCAAGCATGTAGTCAATCTGTTTGGGAGAAAGAATACTCCCAAATGTAGCAGGCCATGTGGCGTGTGCAATTCGCTGGATGATGGGAAAATGTTTTTCTTCAGCCTTGATAATTTGCATATTCGATCGATTCAGATTTTAACACTTCTCATAATCGTTACAAATTTGTTCGAAGTTTTTTAATATAAATGTTTTAACAGGATATTTTTTTGATCGCTTAAATGCATGACTGTTACACTGCCCGCAACGTTGGCAAGTCGTCTTGTGTGCGATAGTTGTAGCCTGCTTCATGACAGATCATAACGCCTGCAGTAATATCGCCTGTGCTGTTATGAATGCTGGAGTATGAAGCCGCGATTTTTATTGTATTGTGTTGCGCCTGAAATATTTCACCACGCAAAGCCCTGTCGTAGTACAGCTTCATTTCAGAAATGTCGCTCGGGTTTATGTTCAGCAAATCTGTTCCCACATCAATAGTAAGGCCAGCAATTGAATATGATTTTTTCATGCTCTTGTTTAACTGAATTACTTTATAGTGATTATCGAATATGAGAACAGGGGCTTGAATGGCATCAAGCATTTCATTAAAAACAACTTCCTTGTTTTGGAAATCTTTTAGCATGCGTCCCATGCCTTCCTGAGTAGCCTGAAGTTCTTCCATGTTTTGACGCATCTCTTCTTCCTGAGACTTAAGCTCTTCAGCTTGCTGCTGCGATGCGAGAAGTAATTCTTTTGTTTGCGTATTTACCTTCGTTGATTTTATAATGGCTGCCAATTCTTCACTGATCTTTTTGATAAATTCCAGTTTATAATCGCCCAGATCATTAAAGCCAGCTACTTCTAAAACACCCAAGACTTCATCGTTGTTGATCAATGGAGAGATTACAAGTATGCGGGGCGAAGCTTCACCAAGACCGGAGGTAATCTTAATGTATTCCTTTGGAACATTTTTTAGTATGCTGATTTCTTTTTCCAGGAAAATCTGTCCGGCCAAACCTTCTCCAGGATTAAGTGATGCTACTATAAATTTTTTTCTTCCATAAGCATAAGCAGCAACGAGATCAAGTGCATTAGTGCTTTCGTTGTGAATGTATAACACTCCCTGATTTACTTCCAGGTACTTTACAATAAAGCTTAGGGCTTTATCATACAGTTCTGCAGAATTTTCTTGCCTGCGAATCAGTTCACCAAGTTCGGCTATTCCTTTTGAAGCCCACGTACGTTGAGACTCAACTGTGTATGCGTGTTGTAAATTGTTGCGCATGCTTACGAGTGATGCTGCAATAGGACCACGCCCTTCGAACATTTGGGCTTGGACAGCAAAATTATTCTGCGATACATTTCGCACGAAATCCATCAACGAGTGAATATGTGAATTGAAAAGTTTGAGTGAACGCAGCATTCGCGAAAACTCATCCCTCCCTTTGTATTCTTTAACATCAGGTACTTCGCCAGACGAAAGACTTTGCAATATTTGTTCGGTTTCTTTTATCGGAGAAGTGATTGATTTGCTGATGGCCATGATTACATAAATGATAAGCGCGAACAATGATGCTGAGAAAATAATAGTAAACCATAAATTTGTTTTGCGGCGTTGATCCATGGCCTGGAATTTAGCCTGTTCATGTTTGCTCACAGATTCTATTACTTTAATGGCATCTGCTCTTAGCATTTGAAAATGCTTGTTCATATCGACTACTAACAAATTTCTGATGCGATTAAATTCTACTGAATCATCTAACTGCACAGCTTGTATGGCAGACAGATTGTTAAGACAAAAAGTGATGAAGGCTTGTAACGACGAATTAAAATTAGTGTAAAGCTTTTCAGTTTCATCATTGAATCTGCTTTTGTCTATAGCTTCAGTATATTCTTTTATCTGATCAATTCTCTCCCGGAATAATGTCGAACCTTCTTTTATATATTCTTGCTGGGTTTTTGGATCGGCAATAAATATTTGCATAATGTCTGCGCGCATGGAGTTATAATTATTCCTGATTTGCCAGACTTTCAGATCCAGGTCTGTGAGGCTGTTGATTTCTATCAGATCGTCATCAAAAGAGCCTGATGTATTCCAAAGAAGAAAAGCACACACAAAAGCAAAAATCAGGGTAAGGATAGATATGACTCTCAACCTGCTATTAACAGTGAGGCTATTGATTAGATTGTACATAGTTTAAGGTTATTATCAGATGAATGAATTGATTTCATTTGGATGAATACCAAAAGCCTGAGGTTGTAGTGTGTCGTGGCACTACAGTGATGTCAGGTATTATGCACAATGTTGCTCAGATAATTAATTTGTGCTGCAGGATGAAAACAGGGCAGCTACTACAAGCGGGATGTTGAAGGAAAGGATTCTGTTGACTTGCTTTTACGAAAGAATAGTTGATGGTTAGCGGTTCGAATACAGCGCCTGATGTATTCCGGATAATATCTTGTGTTTCTGTTTCAGTCTCAAGGTCTGTTAATTGAATAATGCTTGCCGAATCTCGGGTAGCTTTGTAGCATTGGTTTTTGTTATCGCTGCTGCTGGTATGATCAATAGAAACAGAGATATCAGAAGCTAGTAACACTCCAAACGTGATGAGAAATATTTTAAGAGCTCTGCCCATAGACGGCGTTCATTTGAATAAAGCTGTTGGCACTTTTCAATTTATGCGATCTTAATTTATCTCCTTTTTCTTAAGAAATTATCCGTTTAATTATTTTTTAACTTTAAATTTTTATTAAAACTTGTTTGTGATTTTATAGCTGCTGCGCATTTAGTATGAATACGCAGCAGTTTATTTATTTGACTTTTGTTATTAATATTAATTATTAGAAGCGTAGACAGTAGTAAAATATTCCTTTAAACCTGTGGGCTTTCTTCCGATGAGTTTTTCCAAATCAGATGATGAAGTTTCAAATTCACCTTGCCTAATGGCTTCAGAAAAACCTGCAAAGAAGCCGATGTATTCCGCAGGCACTCCTGCACCTGATAATGTGTTGCTATAAACTTCCGCTGTCGGACTGTTATACGATATTTGTTTTCCTGTTAACTCACTGATGATGGATGCTGCTTCGTGTAAGGAATAATTATTGTTGCTTGTAATAACATACTCTTTATTTTCATGTCCAGTACCCGTAAGAATGTTTGCAGCAGCTTCTGCCATGTCATGGCGTGTAGTGTAAGCAGCAAGGCCATTACCGGCAGGAAGAAAGATACCCGTCTCTAAAACTTTCTCACCAAAGAACATAGGTAACACATCAGCATATAAACCATTCAGCATAATAGTATATGGAATACCACTTGCTTTTATAAGTTTATCAGTTTCAATATGTGATTTGCCCACAAAAGCAATTGGCGATGTTTCTGTTTCATTCTTGCGAACGAAACTTGTATAGATGATATGTTTTACACCAGCTTCCTTTGCAGCCTTTACTGCATTTTCTTGCTGCTTTAATCGATTGAAAACATCATTGCCAGAGATTAGCAATAATTTGTCAACACCTTTGAATGCTGATAGCAACGATGCATAATCATCATAGTTACCAGTTTTGATATTTACGCCTTTTGCTTTTAAGTCACCAGCCTTTGCTTCGTCTCTTACTAAAGCAGAAATGGCGTTGGCTGACACACCTTTTTTAAGAAGAAAGTCAATAGTTGCTTTTCCGAAATGTCCAGTTGCTCCTGTAATTAAAATCATGTTCGTTATTATTTAAGTAATTAGAATTTACTTCAAAAGTATTTGTAATTGCTATACATTTGTAACTACTATACTAAAGTATAGCGCTATACTTTAGTATAGTGGTTAGTTTAGAATCAATGATTATGAAAAAAATAAATGGCGAGCTGAAGCAAATAAAACAATGTCCTGAAAGTTTTGTATTGGCTGTGAATGATACCTTGAACGTAGTTAGCGGTAAATGGAAATTACCAATCATAAGCTCCCTGGCCTTCGGTAAAAAAAGGTTCAAAGCGTTAGAGCGGGAGATTCCAAAGATCACACCGCGAATGCTTTCTAAAGAATTGAAAGATCTTGAAATGAATGGAATTGTGAAGCGTACCGTTCACGCTACCATTCCTGTAACTGTTGAATATGAATTGACAAAGTCAGGCGAATCGTTTAAGAAAGTACTTAACGTAATGCTGGAGTGGGGACTTTTGCACAGGAAGAATGTGATGGGTAAAAAATAATCTTTTGGCGATTTTCTATGAGAGGAAATATTAGCAGTTATAAATTCAAGTCTGGTTTGCTGTTAGAGTTTGAGATCCTTTCTGTTAAAGATTTGTATAAAAAGCATAAGGACATACTCACCGTTCCGCACAGAGCCGATTTCTATCATATACTCTGGATTCACAAGGGAGGAGGTTCGCATTTAATAGATTTCCAACCTGTGAAATTCAAAACGGATTCAATTCTTTTTATTAATAAAGGCAACGTTCATTTCTTCGACGCTTCAGAAGAGTTTGAAGGTACACTTATTCTTTTCACTGATAATTTCTTTTGCAGGAGTGAAGCCGATATCAAGTTTTTGCACAGTACTATTCTTTTTCATGATCTGCTGGATAAATCTCCTTTAAAATTGGGCGAGTCAAAATCATTGCTCTATGAGGTTCTTCGGCTGATGAAGAATGAGTTGCTTGCTAAAGAAGAGGAGTTCAGGCATGACCTTCTGCAGAATCTTCTTCACAATTTCCTCATTCTTTCGGATCGTGAAAAACGAAGACAAGGCTTTACGGAGATAGCGAAAGGCGCTGACCTGGATTACGTTCTGCTATTCAATGAGCTTTTAGATAAACACTTTGTTACTATAAAATCGGTAAAGGAATATGCTGATAAAATTCACATCTCGGAAAAGAGATTAACGAAGGCTACCTCTCATGTTCTTGGAAAATCTCCGAAGGAAATAATTAACAACAGAGTGTTACTTGAAGCCAAGCGACTACTCGTTCACACCAATCAATCTATTAAGGAGATTGGTTTTCAGCTTGGCTTTGCTGAGCCTACTAACTTCATCAAATACTTTAAATTACAGGCTGGGAGCACGCCCTCTGAGTTTCGCGAATCTCATCTTTAGTACGCTTCCGTAAAGTATCATTTAAGGGCGCTTTTTTACCTTTTAGGACGAACGTCCTTCAATCACCTTTGTATCGTAAATCAAATACGATATGAACAACAATTCCAGATCAGCATTACTCATGGCTGTCTTCATTATGCTTTTCGCTAATGCGACAGCGCAGAAGAAGGACGGCAAGACAATCAAAAATTCAACAATCTTAAAGACAAACGTTATGACAAAAAAAGAGAAGGTAGTGGCTTTATTGAAAGCTATTGAAACAGGAGCAACAGAACCTGTGGGGTACATTAACCCCAACAAGTATATTCAGCACAACCTTGCTGTTGCTGATGGTCTTGCTGGCTTTGGAGCCTTGTTACAGGCGTTGCCTCCTAAATCAGCAAAGGTAAATACGGTAAGAGCATTTGAAGATGGTGATTTTGTATTTGCTCATACAGAATACAACTTCTTCGGACCTAAGATTGGATTCGATATTTTCCGATTTGAAAATGGAGTGATCGTTGAACATTGGGATAATTTACAGGAGACAGCGAGGCCAAATCCAAGTGGCCATACCATGACAGACGGTCCTACAACCTCGACCGATCCTGATAAGACTGAATTCAATAAGAAACTTGTAAAGCAATTTGTTGAAGATATACTGGTGAATGGAAAAATGGAGAAGCTTGCCGGATATTTTAATGGTGATAATTATATTCAACACAATCCGATGATCCCAGATCAGCTTTCGGGTCTTGGCAATGCACTGGGAGAAATGGCCAAACAAGGTATCACAATGAAATATGATGCTATTCACAACGTATTAGGCGAAGGAAATTTTGTACTGGTTGTAAGTGAAGGACACCTTGCAGGCAAGCACAATTCATTCTACGATTTGTTCAGAGTTGAGAATGGTAAAATTGCTGAACACTGGGACACTATTGAACCTATTCCTGCAAAAGCAGATTGGAAAAATAACAACGGAAAATTCTAAGCTTAACACTGAAATATAAACATGAGGCCACCCTTCAATCGAAGAGTGGCCTCATGCATACAACACATTTCATTACGCGTAAGTCAAAGATTAAAATAATTTTACATCCTGAAGGGAAGCCGTTGCCTTAGAAGGAACTTCTAATTTTTCAATGAACTCTTCCAGGACATCATTCTCCGTCAGACCTAATTTTCTTTTCAGACGATAACGTGACTTCTTAACACTCTCAGGCGATATCCCCAGCATGGAAGCCATTTCTTTAATAGACAGATTTAATTTTATGAGTGCTGAAAGACGA
>DATCRE010000748.1:0-7336 GCA_036569145.1 Cyclobacteriaceae bacterium | reverse complement strand
CATGCAACAGTCTATCGACGAAACCAGTCGCAGACGCACTGTTCAGTTAGACTATAACAAGAAAAACGGCATTACTCCACGCACCATTATACGTTCTAAAGAATCCATATTAGGTCAGACTAAAGTGGCAGACTCGAAACGCGCTGCCAAGAAATATTATGTTGAAGATGAAGAGATGTCGCTTGCAGCAGATCCTGTTGTTTCATACCTGAACAAAGACGAGTTAACGAAAATGGCAGAGCGTACACGCAAGGCTATGGAAAAAGCAGCGAAAGAATTAGAGTTCATGGAAGCCGCTAAACTTCGTGATGAGTACATGGCCATTCAAAAGCTGATGGAAGAGCGTAAGTAAGTTGCATAGAAAATGGTGACTCGTATCTTTGTATCACCAACTCTTGTCATGAAAAAAATAAGCACTCTTCTATTCCTTATATTTCTTACTATAGCTGCACATGCCCAGATAGCCAATGACGTTATGGTTGGCGGAAGCTTCGATTTGTTAAAGACTGACAATGATGGTTTGTTTTCCAAAGCACAGATTGGTGGCGAAGTAAATTATTTTGTAAGCCGAACGCTCACAGGTACAGGTGGCTTGGAAGTATGGACTGATGAAAAATTAAGTTTTGTTGTTGGTGGCAGATGGTATCCTTCTGACTTGTTATTCGTGCGTGCACGCGGACTCATTGGTGTAAATGATTTTTCTGTGGGAGCAGGCTGGAGCAAACCTATTACTGAAAACCTGCGCTTCGAAGCCATTGGCGATTTTTACTTTCGCTTAGACTTCTCTGCTCGCGTTGGTTTGGCCTATGTTATTCGAAGAAAGAAGTAACTCAAATAATTCTGCCAGCACCAACTGAGATCTCAGAGCCTTCAGCCAGAAAAACAGATTTAGGTTTTTCATAGCGAAGATTAGCGAAATCATCACCGTAGAGATCAGTAAAATCTACTTCAACGTTATAATCTAAAACAGGATAAACATTCCATCGCGGATGCTCAACATTATATTCTGATGTTTTAGAATCATGAATGCGTGTATACCCCCAGAAGTGTTCAGTAATAAATTCAGCTTCACTGCCAACGGAAATATTTTCTGCTGTAGGCTGACAACGTACTTTAATTGAATTCCATGTCTTTGATTTCCATGCATACTCAACAGTAAGGTCTGCATGACTTGACGATATACTGTGCTTCATCGGCATAGTATGATAATGTTCTTTGTAAAGCGTATTAGCAACAAACGTTAAGGCAGGCTTCGGCACAATCTCCTTAATGAAAACCACACCACGTTTCCACTCATTTGTGATCTCATCTTTATAGCGAACATAGAAGCGAAGATTAACTTCTTCAAAGTCTGAGTGAAAAGGAATGCGGATACCTTTCAGCTTTGTATTCAAAAACATAAAACCAACAAGACTTACGTAACAGGTATTATTCCAGTAGTCAAGTTCTGTTTTATATGGCAGATGGGGTAATAATATTTCGGGGTCGATGCTGTAATTGAATAATGTCAGCTTCCTCCACTCCGCTGTTAGAAAAGGATTTTTCATTACTCAACAATGATCTTACTCCTGCTTTCGATATATGTTCGTTTATCAAACACAAAATCAAAATACATGGCTTCACCAGATTTCTGCATCGTCGACAATGCCTTTCTACCCATTTCAAGATTATCCTGATCAAATACCTTGGCTGAAATAGTGCCATTAAAATCCTTATCAAATATTAAGTAAAGAACAAGAAGGTTATGCTTACCGCCAAGTGTATCGGCAATGGAAAACTTTCCGGTCTTTACTCCTTTATCTTTCAACGATTCTGAAAGAGACAACTCACATTGTAATGTTTTATCAACGCCGTCAGAAACACCTTCTATAAATTCGGTAGCAGACTTACCAACTACTTCCCCACCCTTGTTAATAGTTTCCTGTGTTTTCTTTTGAAGAGAATCGCAGGCTGTAACACTAAAGAATAGTAAAAACAGAATGATATAGTTTTTCATGTCCATGAAAATTAATCACCGAATATAAGATTTGAATTAACGAAAAGGAAAGCTGCTCAGGAAACTCTAAGCTTAAGCTTCTTGCCAAGCTCTTCTACTGAAGCTTTAAAGTTGGCATCAGCCTTCATCATGTCTTCAACAGACTCCAGCGCATGAATTACAGTGCTGTGATCGCGGCCACCAAAGTTCTCACCAATAAGTGCAAGGGTAAGTTGTGTATAACGCTTGCAGAAATACATCGCTACCTGGCGTGGTATAACAATCTCACGTTTCTTTACCTTACCCTTCATCGCTTCGAGGTTCACCTTGAAATAATCAGAAACAGTTTTCTGAATAAAATCAACGCTCACATCGGACTGTATTTCTTTGATGATGTTTTTTAATACTTCTTTGGCAAGCTCCAGGTCAATTTCCTTCTTCAGCAATGTAGCGTGGAAGATCAATGAGTTTAAAACACCTTCCATATCACGCAGGTTGGTATCCACGCTATAGGCTAAGTATTCAGAAACTTCTGTTGGAATGATAATACCATCGGCCTGCATCTTACGGTTGATGATGGCAAGCTTGGTTTCAAAATCAGGTTCTTGTAAATCGGCCGTTAGGCCCCATTTGAAGCGCGACAGCAATCGTTCCTGGAATCCTTTCAGATCGCGTGGAGGGCAATCGCTGGTCATGATAATCTGCTTACCGGATTGGTGAAGCTGATTGAATATATGGAAGAACATTTCCTGTGTCTTTTCACGACCGGCAAGAAACTGAACATCGTCAAGGATTAATAAGTCTACCTGCAGGTAGAAGTTTTGAAAATCCTGAAGCTTATGGTTCTGCAGGGCATTCAAAAACTGATTGGTGAAATCATTCTGATCGACATACAACACAACCTTCTCAGGCATGTTATTCTTGATCTCATTACCAATGGCTTGCACCAGGTGAGTTTTTCCCACTCCTACTCCACCATATAACATCAATGGATTAAAGGATGTAATGCCTGGCTTCTTAGCCACCGCAACTCCTGCCGAACGAGCGAGCCGGTTACAATCTCCTTCAACAAAATTATCGAAAGTATAACTGCCGTTTAATCTTGAATTAACGGTAAGTGGATTAAGAGCCTTTAATGTAAAAGGAGTATAATCATCTGCACCAAAGCCACCGTTACTACCATTTACACCACTGCGTTTAAAGCTGGTGCCATTAGGATAGTTAACCGCAACAGGCGGATTCTGACTATTACCACTATCAACAATAACTGAGTATTCTAAACGGCCTGTAGGGCCTAAAACAGTATGGATAGCTTTCTTTAATACGGGAACATAATTATCTTCCAACCACTCATAAAAAAATTGCGAAGGCACCTGAATGGTTAATACATCACCGTCAACACGCAATGGATTAATAGGTTTAAACCATGTGTTGAAATTCTCATCTCCTACGTTCTCACGGATTACGTCGAGACAGTCATTCCAAACAGTTCCACAACTTATTTCCATTGAATTGTTCACATTGATGAATTTTGGCTTCCGTAATTGGAAGGGGGAGACAAAGATGTGAAAAAAGAGTTAAAGAAAACAACTAGTTTTCAAGTTGATTTTAAAGAAAAAAATTAATAGTATCTTTTTCTCCGTGAAACAAAAATCTTTGGCAAAAACTTATTTAAACTTGGAATATTATTTCCAGCCATGAACGAAAAAACTATCCAGGCGTTACTAAAAACAACTTTTCCAAAATCGGACAAAGTTGAATGGACAAAAGCTGCAACCGGAGAAATAAAAAAAGAAAATCCGTTAGAGAATCTTTCATGGATTACTAACGATGATATTTCCTTTTTACCAATCTATGATAAAAAAGATATTTTTGAACTTAAGTATCTCAACGCATTCAGCCTGAACCCTTCACAGCACGGATACCAGGGCGTGAGGTCATGGATAAATCTGCCATGTGTTGAAGTACTCGACGAAGTAACTGCCAATGCAACTGCACTTGAACATTTGGCGAATGGCGCTGATGGAATTTTATTTAACATTCAAATCACAGCTCCTGACATCACCAAGCTTCTTGATAAAATAGAATGGGCTTATTGTTACATTGCCTTTACTGGAAATCTGACTTCATCGTTTCAGGAAAGCATCACGCTACATCTTGCCTCACACAAATCAAAACAATTGCAAGGCGTTATCTGGCATAACAACACTTCCATCGATTTAGATTTACTAAAAACGTTGCATGATAAAAATATTCAATGCGTTGGAGTTAACATTGCATCATCAACACCTGTGAATGAAATTGCTTATGCATTGAAAACTGCTGTGAATTATGTCGATGAATTAACAAATAAGGGAGTTGATGTAGCAACGGCCATACAAAGCATAACATTTTCAATTTCTGTAAGTGCCGATTTACTTCCGCAGATAGCCAAACTAAAAACATTGCGCATGCTCTGGTACCAGGTTACACAGGCTTACGAAATAAAAAATTATCAACCCTCTGATTTACATATTCACGCACGTATTGAACCTGGTGTTGAAGAAAAATTTCAGCCTCATGGAAATCTATTAAAAAATACATTAAGCGCCCTGGCAAGTGTGTTGGGCGGATGTGATTCATTAACAGTATATACAGAAGATGAAAACAACAGCACCATGAGCAGAGTGGCACGCAACGTATCAAACATACTGCGCGAAGAATCTCATCTTAACAAAGTAGCTGATGCTGTTACAGGATCATTTGCATTAGAAACCATGATTGATGCATTAGGACAAAAAGCATGGGAAGAATTTACATCGCATAATCAGAAACTATGAAGCCTGACTTCAGTAATATAAAATTCAATCAGTTTACTCCTGCTGCTAAAACAGCAAAACAAAATGGTGTGTGGTCAAGTCCTGAACAGATTGAAATAAAATCTGCATACACGGCTGATGATATAACAAACTTTACACACATAGATTATACAGCTGGAGTTCCGCCTTACCTGCGCGGACCTTATGCCACCATGTATACTATAAAGGCGTGGACTATCAGGCAGTACGCTGGCTTTTCAACAGCAAAAGATTCAAATGCTTTTTATAGACGAAATTTAGCAGAAGGTCAGCGTGGACTTTCAGTAGCGTTTGATCTTGCCACGCATCGCGGGTATGACTCCGATCATCCGCGTGTAGCCGGCGACGTTGGCAAAGCTGGTGTTGCCATTGACTCTGTGCTGGATATGAAAATTCTATTCGATCAGATTCCACTTGATAAGATGTCGGTATCGATGACAATGAATGGTGCCGTACTTCCTATCATGGCATTCTACATCGTAGCAGCTGAAGAACAAGGTGTGAGTACTCAGCAACTTAGTGGCACCATTCAAAATGATATTCTGAAAGAGTTCATGGTGCGCAATACTTACATCTATCCACCAACAGCTTCCATGCGTATTGTTGCTGATATTTTTGAATACACTTCGAAGCACATGCCGAAGTTTAATTCCATCAGCATCAGTGGCTACCACATGCATGAAGCGGGAGCACCAGCACATCTTGAATTAGCCTATACACTGGCCGATGGTTTAGAATATATTCGCACAGGAATAAAAGCAGGCATCGCTATTGATGACTTCGCTCCTCGCCTGTCATTCTTCTGGGGCATTGGTATGAACTTCTTCATGGAGATTGCCAAGATGCGTGCCGCAAGACTTCTATGGTCCAAAATTGTAAGTCAATTTAATCCAACAAGCGCCAAGTCATTAGCATTGCGTACGCATTGTCAAACTTCCGGATGGAGTTTAACAGAACAAGATCCGTATAACAATGTTACACGAACTTGCATTGAAGCACTCGCCGCCGTGTTGGGAGGAACACAATCACTGCATACTAATTCGTTGGATGAAGCCATTGCCTTACCAACCGATTTCTCTGCACGCATTGCACGTAATACGCAGCTTTACATTGAACAGGAAAGTGGCATTACAAAACTGATTGATCCGTTAGGTGGATCTTATTATGTTGAAAGCCTCACTGCTGCTCTCGCCGAGCAAGCCTGGACACTTATAGAAGAAGTGGAAAGACTCGGTGGCATGACTAAAGCTATTGAAAGCGGTATACCCAAAATGCGAATTGAACAGGCAGCTGCTGCCAAGCAGGCACGCATTGATTCAGGTAAAGATGTTATTGTGGGCATGAATAAATATCAAACAACAGAAAAACCAGACTTCGACATCCTGGAGGTTGATAACACGGCTGTACGTCACGAACAAATTGAACGATTAAAAACATTACGCGCTGAACGAAATGCAGATGATGTTGACCTTGCTTTAGAAGCTTTAACAATAGCAGCTGCGAGTGGTAAAGGTAATCTGCTGGAGCTTGCCATTGATGCCGCACGAAAGCGTGCAACACTGGGAGAAATATCAACCGCTTTGGAAAAATCATTTGGTCGCTACAAAGCAACTATTAAATCTGTTTCAGGTGTATATTCAGGTGAAATGAAAACACAAAAAGCATTTGAAGAAGTGCGCCAACTGGCTGATAATTTTGCTGCCTGGGAAGGACGACGACCACGTATTCTCGTAGCAAAGATGGGACAAGACGGTCACGATCGCGGCGCTAAAGTTATTGCTACAAGCTTTGCAGATCTTGGCTTTGATGTTGACATCGGCCCGCTGTTTCAAACCCCTGATGAAGTAGCTATGCAGGCTGCTGAAAATGATGTGCACGTTATTGGTGCATCCAGTTTGGCTGGTGGTCATAAAACATTAATCCCCGAGTTAATCAAGGCCCTTAAAAAAATAGGCCGCGACGATATTCTTGTTGTGGCTGGTGGTGTGATACCCCAGCAAGATTATGATTTTCTATACGATGCAGGAGTATCTTTTGTCTTCGGACCAGGCACCATTATAACGGATGCCGCTAAAAATATCCTGACAAAACTGAAAGCAGGCTGAGTCATATTATCTATCTTCTTAAAATTCCAGAGAGAAATTATTTCGAAATGATTAAATTAGTGGGCTGAATTGGTCGCACTGCAAAAGAAATATCTAAAGATTGATTGTAAGTGATTGACGCCAGTAATCAACGCAAAGCTTATCCCCGAAATAAACCATCAGACATGAAAAAAGCCGGAGTATATACCCTTAGCTCATTTCTATTCATTCTTGTTACAACATTTGCCTTTGCCCAGAAAAAGTATGACAAGGCACTTGCCAAGATTGATGGTCTTTACGCCGCCGGAAATTATTCCAAGGCTTCCAGCAAACTTCAAAAATTTAAGAAGAGTGTAACCAGCAAGCTTGGGCAGCAAAACAATTACATGCCCGGCTATTACATACGCGATGCCAAGATTAGCCTGGCGCTCGGTGTGCTA
>DATCRE010000747.1:0-2591 GCA_036569145.1 Cyclobacteriaceae bacterium | reverse complement strand
AGCACCGCCGGCACCGGCAATAATTACTTTCAAACCTTTTGAGCGTGCCTCTGAAGCATACTCAACCATCCGTAGCGGTGTACGATGCGCAGAGACTACAGTTAGTTCATAAGGAACACCAAGTTCTTCTAATACTTCGGCAGCATCTTTCATGATTTTAAGATCACTCTGACTGCCCATAATTATACCGACTACTGGTTTGGCCATTATGCTATTACTTTTAAAGTTTGCTTTACAAAATCGACTTTCTTTCTCAAACTGTCAACATCGCTATCAACAATCGTAACGTGGCCCATTTTGCGAAAAGGCTTTGTGAACAGTTTTCCATACAAATGAACATGTACACCACTTACTTTTGCTACTTCTTCAAAACCTTCATAACGGGCGGCCCCTGTGTGGCCTGCTTCGCCCAAAAGATTTACCATAGCGCTTGGCAGGATGATAGATGTGTCACCTAATGGAAGACCAAGGACTGATCTAAGATGTTGCTCATATTGCGAAGTAACATTAGCTTCAATAGTTTGATGACCACTGTTATGAGGACGTGGAGCGACTTCGTTTACCAATACTTTACCGTCCCTGGTAACAAACATTTCTACAGCCAGGATGCCAACCATATCAAGATCGTGAATTACTTTACGTGCAATTCTGTCGGCTTCCTGAGCAACGCGCTCATTTATTTCAGCAGGTGAAAACAGATATTCTACCAGGTTATGTACAGGATGGAAAACCATTTCTACTGCGGGATATGTCTTCACTTCACCCTTGCTGTTTCTTGCTACAATAACAGAGATTTCTTTTTCGAATGGCACTAGCTTCTCCAGTAGTCCGGGGGCATCAAAGGCTTTGTCTAAATCAGCTTCTGTTTTTAGTATTTGAACACCTCTTCCATCATAACCTTCACGACCGAGCTTGTTCACTGCGGGTAAATACGCCTTGTTTTTTTTAACATCCTGAGCATTCTCAGTAAGAATAAAATCTGCCGTGGGTATACCACAATCTTTGAAGAAAATCTTTTGTGTTCTTTTATCTTGAATTAACTCAATGACTTCGGGCTGGGGAAAAACACGTTTGCCTTGTTTGACTAATTCTTTTAAAGCAGTTGTATTTACATTCTCAATTTCAATAGTAATGACATCACATTGTTTTCCGAAGGAAATGACGGTATCGTAATCGGTTAGTTTTCCGGTTGTAAAGTTGCAGAGAGAAGAGCATGGAGCGTTTGCATCTGGATCTAATATTTTAAATGGAATATTAAAATCTATACCCGATTGGATGAGCATTCGACCAAGTTGGCCTCCTCCTAAAACACCTAATGTAAAATTCTGTTGAAATACCGTACTCAAAATTCAATGGTTTAGAACGCAAATGTATAGTTTGTTCTAAACTAGTTCTAAACTATTTGAAGAATAGCCTCTAATGAATTGGACTCATGCCAAACAAACCTGTATACAGACAGATAAGAACGGCAACAATTATACCCACAACTAATAAAATGCGTCTACGATTAATCATAATGTCTGATCCAGTAACTGGATTAGACACGAGAAATCAGCAGCGCGTTGGAAGCCACAAAAACAAAATATTACCAAATCAATTTACTCTAAGGATAAATCGCTGCGGTCTATGAAGTCGGCCTATCCTTTAGGTGATTGATGATCATCTCAGCATGTATGCGTGAGTTTTCAATAAACCATTTGTTGGTTTTCAAGCCGCCGCATACAACTCCTGCCAGATATAGATTAGATATGTTGGTCTCCATCGTCTGTTCATTATAAACCGGCGTTTGAAACTTGTCTGCTTGAAATTTTATACCGCATGCCTTCATGAAATCAAAGGGAGGTTGGTAGCCAGTCATGGCAAGAACAAAATCATTATCAAGAACCTTGTTTCCTTCAGGAGTATTTACTTCGACTGTTGAATCTGTTATCCTGATCAATTGAGAATTGAAATATGCTTTTATGGAACCTTCTTTAATTCGATTTTCGATGTCGGGCTTAACCCAATATTTAACACTTTCGCGAATGGAATCCTCACGAATTACCATAGTTACATCAGCGCCTTTTCTGTAGGTCTCAAGTGCTACATCAACAGCTGAGTTAGCAGCTCCGACAACAACTATTTTCTGCGCGAAATACGGATGAGGTTCACTATAGTAATGAAGCACTTTTGGAAGATCTTCTCCGGAAATATTTAACAGGTATGGTAAATCATAAAACCCTAATGAGATAATAACAGCTTTGGAAGTATAGCTGCCTTTTGTAGTGAGAATATGGTGGAGGCCATTATCAGATTTTAATGATTTAACTTCTTCATAAAGTTTTACCCTGAGATTCCATGATATGCAAACTCTTCTATAGTATTCCAATGCTTCTGTACGATTGGGCTTTGCCAGATGAGAAACAAAGGGAATACCACCGATCTCAAGCCTGTCAGACGTTGAGAAGAAGGTCATATTAAGAGGATAATGATAGATGGAATTTACCAGACATCCCTTTTCAATAATAACATAACTCAATCCGGCTTTTTCGGCTTCAATACCGCATGCAAGCCCGATAGGTCCTGCGCCAACAATGATTACATCATAGTTT
>DATCRE010000746.1:0-5764 GCA_036569145.1 Cyclobacteriaceae bacterium | reverse complement strand
AGCTTTCAATCTATTGATTTCAACTTTTAATTCAGGCTTATTAAATTTCAAATCAACATCAACACCTTGCAGCACAGGGTTGGCGTTGGCAGCTTCCAGAAATTTTGGGAGTGTAGATTGCAGTTTGTCGAAGTTATTATTCTGAATAACAAACTGAACAGGAAGTCCTCCTCTACGATTTACAGCAATAGTTTGTTCTTGTATAGCAAATGCTTTTCCCTGAGGAAACATGCCAAGATTTCTATTGATCATGTCAACAATTTGTTGTTGCGACCGATTACGTTTATCAGGGTCGACAAGTGTTGCTCTTACAAAGCCGGTATTGACAGAGCCTGAACCTGTAAAACCCGGAGCTGTGATAGATAATGCTGTTTTATATTCTGGCACAGAGTCCATAACAAACTGTGTCATCTGGTCAACATAACTATCCATGTAGTCGTACGAGGTGCCTTCAGGTGCAGTTAATGTGAGGCGAAACTGATTGCGATCTTCCATGGGTGCCAATTCTGATTGAATGTTCTTTGCAATAAAAATGGCAGCGCCTATACATAAGGCAATGATGACAAATGCAAGTCGACGCACTTTCATAAATGAAGTCAGCCACTGGCTGTAACCATTTTCCATGCCGGCAAAGAAAGGTTCTGTTACACGATAGAACCATGAATGCTGATGATGCTCACGTGTTAACTTAACACTCAACACAGGTGTTAATGTCAATGAAACAAAGCACGAGATCAATACAGCACCAGCGACAACAATACCAAATTCTCTGAACAAGCGACCAACGAAGCCTTGAAGGAAAAGAATAGGAAGAAATACAACCGCTAATGTTATGGAGGTTGATATAACAGCAAAAAATATTTCTTTAGAACCTTCTTTAGCGGCCTGATATTTATTCATGCCTTGTTCGAGTTTCTTATAAATGTTTTCAGTAACAACAATACCGTCATCAACCACAAGGCCGGTGGCCAGTACAATTCCCAGCATAGTTAATACGTTGATGGAAAATCCACACAGGTACATAATGAAGAAGGTGGCAATCAACGACACAGGTATATCTACCAATGGCCTGAATGCAATGATGACATCGCGGAAGAAGAGGTAGATAATCAGCACAACAAGAATAAAAGAGATGAGAAGAGTTTCTTCTACTTCAAGTATAGATCCTTTTATAAATACAGTTTGATCAAGCGCGATGTTAAGTTTAATATCATTGGGAACTTCTTTCTTAATTTGATCAAGACGTTTATAGAATTCATCCGAAATGGAAACATAGTTGGCGCCGGGTAGTGGTACTAAGGCAAGGCCAACCATGGGTATTCTGCTTTCACGAAGGATAGATTCTTCATTCTCGGGACCTAACATTGCCTGCCCAACATCTTTTAATCTGATGTCACCTTCATCAGCCGATTTCACTATTACGTTGTTGAAATCATCTTCCGTATACAGGCGACCAAAAGTTCTTACAGTTAACTCTGTTGCATCACCTGCTATTTTGCCGGAGGGCAATTCTACATTCTCGCGATTTAGTGCCTGCTGTACGTCAAGTGCTGTTAAGTTGTAAGCGCTAAGCTTAGCAGGATCAAGCCAGATGCGCATGGCATATTTTTTTTCACCCCACACCTGAATGCTGCTTACACCTGGAATAGTTTGTAATCGTTCAACCAGAACGTTGTTGGCATACTCGGTAAGTTGTAAAGGATTACGCGTATTGCTCTGCACCGTCATCGAGATGATGGCATCAGAGTTGGCATCGGCTTTAGCCACTACTGGTGGTGTAGTAAGGTCTTGCGGAAGAGAACGAGTAGCTTGCGATACTTTGTCACGCACATCATTAGCAGCAGCTTCAAGATCAACACTAAGTTCAAATTCGATGTTGATGTTGCTTGTACCTAAACTTGATGTTGATGATATATTCTTGATGCCTGCGATACCATTGATAGATTTCTCTAATGGTTCCGTTATCTGTGATTCGATGATATCGGCGTTAGCACCAGAGTAACTTGTGCGAACATTTACATTGGGAGGATCAATAGCAGGATAATCTCTCACACCGAGGAAATCAAATCCAATAACTCCAAATAGCACCAGGATGATGCTCATAACAAAAGCCAGAACCGGGCGCCGCAAACTTACTTCCGATATGTTCATAAGCTTAAAATTTTAGTTTCAATATTTATTATCCGCCTTCTTATTTAACAAGGCGGTTAACCTTAGTGATTTTCACTTTCGCATTTGGTCTGATGGCCATCAACCCTGTAGTAATAACGGTATCACCCACTTTAAGTCCATTCAAAATCTGAACAAAAGCAGAGTCACGTATTCCTGTTTCAACACTAACAAAGGACGCACTGTCTTTTCGCAACAAGATTACCTGCTTGCCTCGCGCTTGTGGAATAACAGCTTGTGTTGGTATCATTAAAGCTTTGTTGTCTCTGCCAAGTTGCAGATTTACTTTAGCAAAAATTCCGGGAACAAGTTCGGGATGAGCTTCACTGACAACGGCTTTTACTTTAAGTGTTCTTGTGTTTTGATCAACACTGCTTTCGGTAGCAAGAACACTTGCTTTATGATCTTGCGTGCCACCATCAACTCTGAAGCTTACTACATATCCTTTCTTAATTTCCTTCGCATATTTTTCAGGAACAGAAAATTCTAGCTTTAATTGATTCACCTGGCGAAGTGTAGTGATGATATCGGTGGGAGACAGATAAGAACCGAGACTGACATTTCGCAAGCCAACGCTGCCATTATAAGGCGCTCGTATTTCTGTTTTTGAAATAGCGATTGTGGTAGTTTCTATATCCGCATTAAGATTATCAACATCGAGTGTGCTTAAATCATAATCTTGTTGACTTATGCCATTGATGGCTAACAATTCCTGGTTACGTTCGGCAGTTTTTTGTTTGATCTTTAACTGAACTTTGAGTTTGTTGAGTTGTGCCTGCAGATCGCGATCAAACAATTTAACGAGTAATGTTCCTTTAGTTACCATCGCTCCCTCCTGGATATTTAACTCTACAATGCGACCACTTACTTCTGATCGTATTTGTGTTTCTTCAAATGGAAGTAAAGATCCTGGAACCTGAATGTTATCACTGATGGGATGAACCTCTACCAGGAAACCATCTGCTGATATAGGCCCACGTGGTCCACGCGATGGAGTTTGTTCATTCTTTTTAGAGTGGCAAGAAGAAAGAAGAAGTGATGAAGAAAGTAAAAGGAACAATAATCTCTTATACATTTCAGTATACAGTTTTTTAAACTGCTTATCTAAGTTCAAGACCTGGGGAATAATAAGCTGGGTCTCGTCATTGGTAGTAACAAAATCCGCAAGTTTTATTTTCTCGCTGTCGGGCATTTGATTTTTAATAATGTCTTCAACCTGACTGCGCGTTCGTTGAGGGTCTCTCTTCAATACCCTTTTAATTCTAAGTTCTTCACCTGCTGAAACAAAAATAACTTTATCCATCACCTTGTAAGAACCTGACTCGAACATGAGCGCGGCTTCTTTTAAAACATAAGGATAGTTACTATTTTCATTAACCCATTTTTTATAATCTTCTCCCACTCGTGGATGCACCAGTTCATTTAACCGGGCAAGCTTTGAGGGGTTTTGAAAGACAATCTTACTGATATAATTTCTATTAAGAATTGAGCCTTCAAATGACAATTCTCCGAATTCTTTTTTAATGTCATCTATCAATATTCCATCGGTGGTCATTAAGTATTTCGCCCGGCTATCGGCATCGTAGATGGGAGTTCCAAGACAATGAAATATTTTACTGATCAGACTTTTGCCTGAGCCAATGCCTCCTGTAATACCAACCTGAAGTGGTTTACTCATAGTTAAATATTAAACTTTAATTAAAGTCTGATGCGAACAGTATCAACTTTTAAAACCTTAGTGTGAGCAGGTAGTCCTGTAAATTTGGGTACAACTTTTATAGAACCTCTTCTAAATCCTTTAAGGTCTACGACGGCGCGTACGGAATCACTGTGAAAATCTGCTGCTGTACTTTCGCCAATACCAAAAACACATTTGATGTAGGGCCTTCCAACAACAGGGTTTGAACCAACGGGGATGTTTTGTAAGGTTAGCTTAATGGAATCATTTTGTTCTACTAATCTTTCAACATCAAAAGCCACGGCAACAGTGGGTGGATTTCTTCGAATGAATTGATTGTCTGGTAAAACAACTTCAACATCTTGTCTGAAATTTTCATCAATATTGGTCTGATTCAGGCTTAGCTCAAGAGGCTCTTTAAGTTTTGTAACCTGGTTCATAGGGCCTTCTATAAAAATGGAATCAGGAATAATTCGGACATCGCCAGTCGTGACATAATTTGTTTGTAGATAATCATTCACATTTCCCAGGTGCACTTTGATCCAACGTTTGGCTTTTGGCTGTATGCTAAGATAGAGTGTATCAGTTAATACAAAGTTAATCTCAAGCCCTTCGAGTTGATTAGAGAACAGACCGGGTAATGTACTGCCAACAATCTTCTTTACCTCAGATGGTCTCTCTAGTGGAATAACGAGCGAAGGAATTTTCACACCCAGGCTTCGTCTGAATAAACTCCAGCCAATACCCGTTACATTGATGCGTACTTCTTCCGGTAGAGGTTTTACAGCAACGTAATTAGAAGAGTTGAATTCAACAGTCAGCGGAAAGCTGATGTTAGTGGTATAGGTTTTATTAAGGGCATTAAAAAACCAAAAGACCGTAGCAGCGAATATGCACAGCACTACGGCCTTCCAATTTCTTTTATTGAAGCGCAATAAGCCGAATATGGATTTTATAAAACTCAAGAACGTATAAAGGTTGTGCGTGAATTAAGTAAAACCAAAAGGCTCGCTTTTCAGAATTACTTCTTCGAATTAGCTGCTTTTGATGCTTCTAACGAAATAGCAGATTTGTTGAATCGGATTCTACCGCCTTTTTCTACTTCTAAAATGAAAGTATCACCTTCTAATTCAGCAACATGTCCGTGTGCACCACCGATCGTTACCACATAGTCGCCCTTCTTAATTTCTTCAACAAATTTCTTGGCATCCTTGGCTTTCTTTTGCTGAGGGCGAATCATGAAGAAGTAAAATACAATGATGATAGCTCCGAAGAAAATAAATTGAAAGTACGGACTAGTTGATTGTTGAGCTTGTAAAATGATTGAGTACATATCTGATATATTTTTTAAGGGGTCAAAGGTACAGTTTCAAGTTCAAGGTTCAAAGCTTAGTTAATGTCAATCCAACCCTGACCTTTGAACCTTGAATGGTTTGAACTTATTGCCTTAACAACTCACGCGAAATAACCATTTTCTGTATTTCAGTAGTACCTTCATAAATCTGTGTAATCTTGGCATCACGCATGAGGCGTTCAACATGAAATTCTTTTACATAACCATAACCGCCATGAATTTGAACAGCTTCTGTTGTTACCTCTTGGGCAATTTGAGAGGCAAATAATTTTGCCATAGCGGCTGCTTTTACAAAATCTTTCTTTTGATCTTTCAGATAAGCTGCCTGATGGACAAGTAATCGGGCGGCGTCAATCTTCGTAGCCATTTCAGCAAGCTTAAATTGAATGGCCTGGTGTTGCGACAGCTCTTTTCCAAAAGCTTTTCTTTCTTTTGAGTATTTAAGCGCAAGCTCATAAGCACCTGCAGCTATACCTAAGGCCTGCGATGCAATACCAATACGACCACCATTAAGTGTTGTCATCGCGAAAGTAAATCCAAAACCTTCTTCGCCAATACGATTA
>DATCRE010000745.1:0-5541 GCA_036569145.1 Cyclobacteriaceae bacterium | reverse complement strand
TCATTAGGATAACGCAGCCTATAGAGTATAATGCCTCCATCGTAAGGTGTTAACAACACCGGTGTTTCACGATCACGTAATACAACTTTGCCTACGCCTATCTTGCCCGATTGCTTTAACGTTTCACAAAGCAGACCGTATGTTTTGGCTGCCACGTCTCCATCTGGACCAATGAAATAAGGAGCTTCAAAAAGTGTGGGATGAACTTCGCCTGAATCTACGAAGCCTTCAATCTCAATTACCTTCTCACTCTTCAACTTCACTTTTTCAAAATCAGAATCTTCAATGATCACATATTGACCTGGCTCATACTGGTAGCCTTTCACAATATCTTCCATGCGCAAGGGTTGACCAGTAACTTTATCTTTCTTTTCATAGGCCACCGGGTTGTGCCCCTCTTTCGATAAGAGATTGAAGCTTATACTCTGCCCCGAATCAATGGCATTGTAAATACGAATAGGAATTGTGACTAGAGAAAATTGAATATGACCTTTCCAGATAGCTCTCATAAAACAATCATTAGATTAAAAAATGAACTATGAGACTCTAAGTTATTGAAAATGTTTGTATTGACAATATTAAAAAAGAAAAAATCACATTTCAAGATTGAGTTAGTCTGCCCGTGGCTTAAGTTCAGTTTGAGATGAAGAATACCTCCAAAGAGGTATTGACGGTATGAAAGCGTTTTTGGAAAATTGTTTTATAAAAAAGTAAAGACATTAGCGAGAGACAACTATATAAGCACGTTGACAGTAATAGCACGAGGACATCAAAACAGAATCTTATGGCAAAAGGAAAACAAACCAAACCGGAACCAAAGCGAACATATATAAAACAATCTGACGTTCCTTTAATGTCCTTAGATGAAGCGTTGAGAATCCCTCAAGCTATACTCGATCACTATGCGGGTAAACCTTCGCAACCTATATATGTAGCAAAAGCTCTAAATATTGACCCAAATGGATCACAGTTCAAATTCATTACTGGGGCTGCCATTGGGTATGGACTAATTGAGGGTGGTGCTCAAGCTTCTGCTATCTCTTTAACTGAATTAGCAAAACGAATTCTTAGACCGAAGGTTGACGGAACGGACATAACTGCAAAAAGAGAAGCGGTTTTAATGCCCAGAATTTTCAAGGACTTTCTCACAACCTACGATAGTCATCCTTTTCCAAGACAGGACATTGCAATAAATGTCCTCGAAGACATGGGGGTACCAAGAGAAAAAGCTGAAGAGGTTTTACAACGAATCGAAAGCAGTGCGACTTCCGTTGGATTCTTAGAGGAAATAAAGGGCAAACTTTATGTTGCATTAAAGGGACTAAATACTACCGAAATTTCAGAGGAGAAAGAGCTAGAAAAAGAAGGAAAAGAAACGGACAAAATTCGAAACGAGAATAATTCTGATCAGAAACCAGTTGTAGCTCCAGTCACTTTTCCAAAATCCACGACAATTGCTACGGCAATCGCAGACGATGAAAGAAGGAGAAAGGTATTTATTACGCATGGCAAAAATCGTGAACTTGTTGATCCGATAAAAAAACTACTTGAATTTGGTGAATTAGTGCCTGTTGTCTCGGTGGACAGACAATCTGTTTCCAAGCCTGTACCCGAGAAGGTAATGGATGATATGAGAGCATGCGGAGCTGCAATAATCCATGTGGATGACGACAAGACAATTATTGACAAGGATAGTCAAGAACATATGATCATAAATCCGAATGTATTAATTGAGATTGGTGCAGCGATGGCGTTTTATGGCAGACGATTTATACTCCTTGTTAAAGACGGAGTAAAACTCCCTTCTAATTTACAAGGACTTTATGAAGTTAGATACACGAATGAGACATTAGATGCATCCGCGACTATCCGGCTACTTGAGGCCATTAAGGACATCAAGAATTACTCATTGCCAACTGACGCAACAACGGAGAGTTAACTAAGACATACTATTACTGTCAACAAAATATTTATGCAATGCGGGGATTCCGTGTAGGTATTAAAGTAATTTCTTAATTTAGTTCGGTAATGTAGAACAGTTCAGAGATGGTTGGTTTTAACATTTCGCTACACTTCTTCTTTTTTTAGCGTTCCTATCCCGCACTGCTGAAATACCAATGCTGTGTGCCATACTTAGAACGAGTGATGAGAATATTTTGAATTCTGAAAAAGTCTAAAATGAAGCATCAACACCTATTCCCTGTGAAAGAACCGATTGACAACGTTAAAATAAATGCAACTGGACAGGCTGAAATCATAGACCTGTATGGTTGGATGGACGGAGGAACTGTTACAGTAAGATTAGCCACAACAGATCACTCTGTGGTGGAGATAGAATTTACACAAAAAGCCAATCTCCAAGTAACTGAAAGAAATCCAAATCCCGGACGACTACTTTTAAATAAAAAAGTCGTTGACATTCGGTCAGATCTAGAAATAGAAATAATTACTCTTTTGAAAAATGCGATTTACTCTGACGACCCATCTCACGACAATAAACATTTCCGAGAGAGTTTAAACGAAGCAATAAATTTCGTTTCGACAGATGCCTATATTTTATTGGCAAGACAACTGAAGACAGAAAATAAATAGACAGTCGGATATTAGCTACTGTGTAACTGGAAAGGCAATCATCACTATAATTACAGCCATTGCCTAAATGTAAGACTCAATACCTAGTCTTAATCACAGCTTTAAGATCATGCAGAATATTATACAATCCAAAATACGTGCGATTAATATAAAGAGCATCCTTAACTCCCCTGCTCTTCTTTGATTCGCGTAACTCTTTCATAGACGAGAGCTTCTCACCGAAAGCAAACATCTCATCAAAGTAGCGATTATCGGCAAAGTCAAAAGTTTCAGCGCGGAAAGGTCTGCACAGCAGTTTTACCAGCGTGGTGAATGTATTGAAGAAGAAGGCTCTCTCCTGCTCGGTGTCTTCATCATACATAAACCGAAGCTCCCTGAATACACGCTCACGCTTCGCTACATCCTGCAAAAGATCAGGTTCAAGAAGCTGAAAATAAGTAGCGTAAAAATCTTCGGGTATAACTTTAACACATCCGAAGTCAATAATACCTAATTGATAATCCGGAGTGATAATGAAGTTACCGGGATGCGGATCGGCATGAACAGCTTTGAGCGTGTGCATCTGAAAATGATAGAAGTCCCACATGGCCTGACCAATTTTATTGCCCATGCCTTCAGGTAGTTCTTCGCGCAACTGCTCACCTAAAGGTTTACCTTCCACCCAATCCATCGTTAAAATACGACTGCATGAAAACTCAGGGTAATACGTTGGAAAGATTACATTCTTGATATGCTTTGTTTTCTCAGACAGTTCTATCGAGCGCTTCAGTTCAAGGTCATAGTCAGTCTCTTCCATCATCCGAAGTTCGACCTCCTGTATAAATTCATCGTATTCAACAGGATTTAATTTAAACATGGTGAGGGCTATTGGTTTAACCATAGCAAGATCTGAACGAACACTATCACCAACACCGGGATACTGAACTTTAACAGCTAATGTTTTTCCTTTCCATGTTGCTTTATGCACTTGCCCCATAGACGCTGCGTTGACGGCCTTGTGGGTAAAGGTATCAAACATGTCCGCGGGACTCTTTCCAAAATATTTTTGAAATGTTTTCACCACTAATGGATATGAAAGTGGTGGCGCACTATACTGCGCCAAAGCAAACTTTTGCTGGTAGGCCGTTGGCAGAATGCTTTTATCCATGCTCAGCATTTGAGCAACTTTTAAAGCACCGCCCTTTAGCTCACTGAGTGAATTGTATATATCCTTGGCGTTATCTTCATGAAGTTCTTCGCGACTCACGTCTGAGTTCATCAACTTCTTGCTATAGTGCTTCAGGTAGTTGGTTCCTATCTTTGCCCCTGTTGTAATAAACTTGGAAGCTCGTTGAACTTTGGACACCGGAATGCTATCAAACTCTTTCACGCTAGTTGGGATTTGATGATTACTTCATTTTTATCTGGTACAGAAATTTGGCAAGATCAATGGCCGAATCAACAGCACCTTTGCCAATAAGATCGAAAGCCAGATTTATTGATTTCTCTATGGCGGCGTCGGTACTTTCAAAACCTGCACTGCTATCTTCCTTCCAGAACAGGAGAATAAAGCTAATATGAAACCAGAATAACTGGGGATAACGTTTATCGAGATAAGGTCTGTTTGCAACTTCACCTTGCGATTTACCTTCTGTTAAAATGCTTCCGATAAAAGCTTCATAGGATGCTTTAAAACCTTTCAAAAAAGATGGTGGCAGCTCAAGTTTTTTGTGTGCGCTGAGCTGAACAAGAATGTAGCTTCTGTTGCCTTTCAGCTCTTCAAACAATGTATAGTAGAATGCGAGTATTCGCTCACGGGCCGTGAACGACGAAAATGTTTTGTCAGAATTTAACCTTGCGATAGTATCGTCTACAAAACTTTTCCAGATGTGATTTTCAAGACCCTCAAAAGAGCCGAAGTAATTGTAGAAGTCATCTTCCTTAATGCCCAGATCGAGGCAGAACTTATAAATGGAGACGGGCTTTGATCCTTGCAGAAGTATATGCTCTTTATAGGCAGATACGATCTTTTTATCGAGAGCTTCGGTTGAAGCTTTTCCTTTGGGTTTCTTTGTTGTCTCCATACGCCTTATTAACCCCATTTTGGTGTAAAGGGTTTTCAGTTCGATGGTAAATATTTTAAAAAATTTGATTCAATTCATCTCCGGATTAATGAGACTTTAACGCATGATCAATAGGAAAAGACAGGCCTGAATAAGCCTTTAAACTTGTCCATGCTGTAGTAGGTCCAGACCAGAAATCATCATGCTGTGGAAGGCCTAACGGAAGAAATGCAACGGTGCATAGATAAAGACTACCGGTTGAAATATAGTGTTCACCTATTTCAGGTTGATGCCCGCAGAAACCAATGGTAAGCCATCCCTGTTGATCAAATGTGCCTGGAGCTTCAAGGCTTCTTTTTATTACTGCAGATAATGCGCTTCTCACTTGCGCGGGTGAAAGTGAAGTCGGAAGTTTTTTCTGCAACGCCATCTGTGACAACAACTGAAAGGCACCACATCGGTATGCAATTGATCTGCCCGTTGGCGGAAATGTTCCTTCAGGTGAAATCATTCTTTCCTGGATCTCGGCATAGCGCGTGACGCGTTTTTCAATAACTGAAAGCTCTTCGGCATACATTCCTTTTAATTCATGGAATGTTCTCACAACATCAAGAAGCATAGGTTGAATTACAAAGCTGTTATAATAATCAAAAGCGAATTCAGGTCCATCGCCATAAACAGCATCACCTTTATACCACTCTTCATGTTTTTGAAGCGCCAGCTCTACAGGCTCTTCATTATAGCTGCTTGTAAATTTTAATAGCGCTGTTTCGATCATCGCAGAAAACAATAACCAGTTTGTAAGCGGTGGTTTTATGTTTCGGGTAGATGATAGAGCGTTAATCAAATGCTGCTGTGTTGTGCCATCCAGATTTTGCCATAGCTGTTTTGGTGCGCGGATGAGTGC
>DATCRE010000744.1:0-8420 GCA_036569145.1 Cyclobacteriaceae bacterium | reverse complement strand
GATCTGGAATGTTTTACGAAGGCTGCCATCTTCGTTTTTCCATTCGAAACGCGTAGTGTTGTAGTTGGTCAGTGTCGTTGACTCATCTTTGCTATCGCCTTTGTTGATGTCCATCGTTTTAACACTCGACCATTGGATGGTAGATGTTTTAACGTTCTGGGCTTTTGCGCCTAAGCATAAGAACGTTAAGAAAAGTATCGTTATAAGTTTTTTCATCAGTGTATCGGTATGATTTAATTTTTTAATTGGCAGAGGGAACCATGGCTTTTACACCTTCGGGTGGAAGTACTATTACGAGGCTACCAAAGTCATCGAAGATATAATAGGTAGAAGCATAGAGTTTGTTCGATAAGGCATCGGTGCCGTATTGAACTTTCTTGCACACGGTATGATTTTCTTTGTCTACATACTCAATCACTTCGTTGCCTTGTTCGTCTTTGGTTTTGTTGGCCTGAAGTTGATTAGCAGCATAGTAATTTACCGTTGTGCTCCCTGCATCAATGGATGCTGTAGTAGCATCGTAAGTAAATAATATCACTTCGTTTGCTCCGTTGAAGGCATAATCGTGTTTTATGGTGTGATCGGTTGATGTGTAGGAATTATCTGCATCTGGTTGCCAGCTTGAACCAGGAGAGCCTTGCTCGATAACACGATTTAAGGGGCTTGGCTCGAAAACAGTTTCGGAATAAGGATTGGTGTCGTGGGCAACATTGGTTGCTGTTTGATAAAATTGATTTTGAGCTGTAAGAGCATCAGTCTTATACAAACCGTTTACCTCTGTTGACGAATAGGGCAAATATTTAAATTGTTCACGGCCATAAGCATCGTAAGCTATGGGTTGAACGATGTCAGTTACTGATGGCGATGGTGAGCCCTTTATTGTCACTGACTGCATTGGTCTGCCCAATCCATCAAAATAAATAACTGACTCTTGTTTTTGATTTTCATTTAAGTTTAACAAATCACTTTCATCAACTGCTGAACCATCAGTATTCGATGCAATTTGAATTGTTTGAGAGTATACATAATTATAATTATTCTCAAGTGTAATAGTCGTTGCTGATGAATTATCTGAGCATCCGTTATTATCTGTTATCTTGACTGTAAATGCTCCTGCCTCAGTAGCCGTAAACGTTGAATTTATTTCTCCATTAACAGGGTCTCCATTGTTATACCATTGGTAGGTATAGTTACTTCCGGTACTGGCACTTAAAATAACATTTGCGTCACCAAATAAAATCGGAATATTTCCCGAAGGAGAAATTGTTACTGTTGGCAACGTTAATACAGTCACAGCAACAGGAGCAGACTCTGTAACACAAACTCCACCACCAAAAGAAGCTTTAAAGGCATAGTTACCTTGAAGTGTTGCCGAACAGGTAGTACTGGTATATCCAGATAAAGCCTGTCCGTCTTTAAACCATTGAAAAGTATCTCCGTTGGATTGGGTCTGCAATATGACATTACCATTTTGACAAAAGGTTGTTGCCCCCTGAGCCAGAATACTGGCGGTTGGATATGGTCCAACAAATAAAGTAACCTGATCGTTTTGGGATACTCCACACGCATTTGTTCCCTGAACTTTGATGACATAGGTTCCTGCCTGGCTGGTAGCCGGAGTATAGGTGCTACCTGTGCCAACTTGCTGTCCATTATTATACCATGAATAGCCACTGCCGTTCTGAGCTGTAAAAGAAATGCTTTGACCTATACACCTATAATTTGAGTTTTCTGAATTAATGCGAATAGCCGGAGGTGTTCCAAGGTCTGTGATTACCGTACTGCCACTCATCTGCGTACCTCCTCCACAGGTTCCTCCATACTCAATTACAGTATAAGTACCAGGCTGATATACCGTCCATTTCATAGTCGATGCACCATCTCCGGGAACAAGATCTCCTATAGTACTATTTCCATTCCGAATAAGCTGATAGGTATAACCAACAGATGATCCTCCCATTGCCACCGTAGCACTGACACTGCTGCTTCCACAAAAATAGAGTGACGTTCCGGCACGCATACTATAAACAGGACATTGACCAAAAGATCTGGCAACAGACAGAAGCAACATTATTGTTAGTAATGTACAGCTATATTTGCGACCGCTTCTTATTCCAGTTAAATAATAAACCCTCACTTTCATATATTTTACAGGCTAATCCAAAATCAAAAAGTTGCTAATTGAAATCTAAAATTCTATCGCTGATAGTTGTACTGATAATGTTGTATTAGTTTACCATCCTTATCTCTTACAAGACGTAACCTGCCGAATGAATCATATTGATAAGTAGAGAAAACTCCATTTGAATCATTTTGAGAACTCATTCCTATAAGTGGTTTATAAGTAAAAGTGGTCATCTGCGAGCCTTCTGGCGAAAGTCTGAGTTCATCTATATCAGTTGCACCTGTGAGTGTAATACTACCCGCAGTAGTCATAGTAATTTTCTTGGTATAATGTTTCCATCCATTAAGATCTGGCAGACCTTCGTAAGTATTAGTAATACTGCCCACACCTGTAACAGTCACATTACCTTTAGCAAAAAAATCTACTGTATAATTTCCTGATGGTATTTGATTTGTAGTCTGCACCGTTGAACCGGCACTAATCGTGAAAAACCGATCTCCTGTCGCAGCAATACCCTGTGTAGTCGCCGATGAATATGTCCAGCCGCAGTATAAATCATTGCTTTCAAAGCTTGTATACGCAATCTCATTAGATGCTGCATTTAAAACTTTTGCAATAGGCAAAGAAGCATTATATCCCCAAATGTAAGAAGTAGGCTTTAGGACATTTCGTGACTGTATTGTAGAAATGTTGCCATGAAAATCATTATAAGTAAACGCAATCTCCGGCGTGTTGGAGTAACGTGTATCAAGTGCACTTAAATCGAAACTACTTTTGGTATCGCTCGACCTCGCTACACCGATCGCAGACTGATTCGAAAACTTGAAATTAGATAAGGCAATAGGTGTAGAAGTTTGTATTATTCTGACATCCTTGGTTTCTCCAACATGAATATCATCATAATACGTAGTTATGGAACCAGAAAGAACAGAGTAGTCATTTTGTGCAGCGGACGATTGGCAGATAATCTTTTCAATTGATTTTGATCTTATATTTTTAGACTTCATACCAGCAATAAATCCTGTTGTATTGGTATAATCCTCAGGATAACTTAAGAAAGTTGTTTTTAACCTTGTGTCAGATTTAGATTCTACTATCCTTGTAGGCTGTAAATGATTTAAATCATCATAGTAATAGTCTGTCGTCTTAATATCAGGATTTAAATTTTCGTCATACGTTATCTCTTGTGATTCAACTAATTTAATCAATCGGCTTGCTATATAATAAAACGGAGCATCAACTCTACGAGGATTATCCATATCTCCAGACCCGACTGCATTTTCACAAAGCACATCCGTTACCGGATTATAAACTGCGGGATCGCCATAATAATCATCTTTGTAAGTATTGATTATTTCATACTGTTTCTTATACTCCGCTCCTACAGTTTTAAAAACACTTTTTTGTTTAAGCAACCCTCGTCTCCAGTTATGTGAGACTGGTGGGGTAAAGGGAAAGGTAAATCCATAAGAACGAGACATTGGAAAGCAATGGCTTTCTAGCCCTAGTGTATAACAAAGTTGACTGGCAGATATCCTGGAATTAATTGAAAGATCACTCCAAAAAAGAAGATCCTCAGGATTTTGGTAAGAGTACTCTACTTTACCGTTTTGACCAACTAATGTTCCATTCCTTTCAAATTCAGTAACCTTCGCATATCCAACTCCTGTGTAGTAGCCCAATGAAGAAGAGTTAGACGTATGGATAGTGACGACTGTTTCATTAAGTTGGGGGTCTAATGCATGACGAGTGTAAGTAAAAACCGGGGCTATATTAACAGTTCCAATCTCTTCACCAAATTCAGTGTAATCAAAGCTCTTGGTAAGGGGAACTGAACTATTAGAGGAAAATGATCGAATCTCTTTTATTCGTAAACCGCCAACATTTTTATATGCCACTGGTTTTTGCTGATAACCTGAAATTGTGAAATTAAAGCTTGTTCCAGCATAGACATTAATCGTTGCATCGCTATCAGTAGCTTCAACGCCAGCCTCCGTGTATACTTTTACTTTGTATTGTCCATTTGGTAAATACAGATAATCAGAATTATTTTTCGTTGTCCCATCTATGGTCAGGTATCCTGATCCAACAATATAAAAAGGAGTGGTTAAATTATTTGAATTAAAAATTACAAAGTGAAGGTTGGAAGACGCTGAATTGCCAGAACAAGAAGCAGCCCCTGATCCGGCCATTCCAACCAATGATAATTTTACAACTGTTCCTCCACTAGCATCATCAATTACCAGATCATTCGTTGAAAGAATAATCTGACATGCCCGAACCATCGTCAGGTGGCTAATAATGGGTTCGCGTGGGAATGGTATTTGGGGTGCAAACGTTGGATCAATCTTATGTATTTCGTAGTCATATTCCGTATAACCGCCCGTTGGGTATTTTAATTTTACAAGATTTCCAGCTTTTACATGTATAGAACTTGGATAACGGTCACCTCCATCTGTATAAATTCCGTTTTCCACCTCATAATCGGGGACTAGAGTAGTATTATTTGTCTTGCCATTGTAATATCCCCAAAAATCAACAGCCTTTGAAAATCGATCTGGTAACCACACGGAAGTCTCATAAAAAAACTCATAAGGTGGTTTCGGCTTTCCGTCACTACTCTTTTCGGTTAAACTCATCAAACTTAGTCTTAATCCTGAATTGGCTGGGACAGAAACAGTCTCAGAGGAAGATACGGGCTGAAATCCACCAATAGCTCTCATATAGGCATGCGTAAGTTCAAAGCTCTTGATAGTATTACCTGAAAAATCTTTTACCACAACTTCCTTCAATCTTTGCGCTCCCTCACTGTCTTGCCTGAACTCTCCGTAATTAAATACAACCGTACCAAGTTTATAAGTAATTGTCTTTACCCTTAAAGCTCCATGATAAGTGACTGAATTAGAGGGAGCAGTCGACATAGTTGGATCGCCTATGCATACGGTTTCAACACCCGGATATGATGAAACTGTTTCGTAGGTTTCATACGCAAAACTTATATCATGATCAGAAGACATCCCGGGAAATGAAATTGTCTCAAGATGCCAGGTGGATGTATAAACCACATTAGCCTGCGATTCTCTGTAAGATTGCTCGAACTTATTAAATTTATAGGTTATACCATTTTCATCTATTATAGTAAAGCGAACTCCATCAAATATTATTTTACTCGGTGTTTGAGGTGTTTGATGCGTATTTCCCAAATTATCAAAGACGAACTTTCCTGACCCGGTTGGCAGGGTGTATGAATAATTATCGGTTTGATAATCCCTTCGTCCGTTCACAAGATCGTACAATACCATAATTGGATCATAGTTTGCCGGAAGAGGGCAACTTTGAATTTTCATGAAATTAATAAAGCCAACACTTGAATCATCGGGTTCACCTCTCAATTCACGGCTTATTGAACCACCAGCCCCTATTAGCGACCAACCAAGGCCTTCATTAGATGCGATTTCGGAAACCTGTATACCGCCGGAATGATAACTAAGTGTAATAGGGATTTTAAGTCCATCTTGCTCAATGGTCCAGATAGGGATAGTAATTTCTGGGGTACCTCTAAAGTAGTCTATTGGTTGATCAATAAACTTTTCCAAAGCTTTTGATTCGGGAGAAGGAGGAACAACCTGTGGCTCTGAAATCTGGCTAAATAAAATTGAAGAATGTAGAATGCAAATAGCGGAAAGGAAATAATTCCTGAATAAAGTCGAAGACATCATGTTGGGTCTTTTTAACACCACTGAAATAAGAATAAGTGCGCAACTTACGAATAATAAACAGCCTCGCAAAGCAAATTATTATTACTTTCTCGGCATAATTTCAGTTTCAAGTAATCCTGCGTTGGGCTAAGGACAAGTCATAGTGTTAAGCTTCCTGCTTGCATAGATGGCAAGCTGCCAACACTTTTGAGTCATACAAGGGAGAGCTAGTTCCCTCTTTCGCAATGCTTTAGATACATCGATTTCGATTACAACTTCTCAATCACCAAATTATGATTAGTGTAAATGCAGATGTCTGCAGCAATGGTGAGGCTTTCGCGGACAATTTCTTCGGCGGTGAGGTGGGGTGCGTGTTTCTTTAATGCCAACGCTGCTGATTGCGCATACATGGCGCCAGAGCCAATAGCTGCTACCTGGTTATCGGGCTCAAGTACATCGCCTGTTCCTGATAAGACAAGAATTTCATCTTTGTTAGCGGTGATCAACATAGCTTCAAGGCGACGAAGAAAACGATCCATGCGCCAGTCTTTAGCAAGTTCAATGGCAGCGCGCTTCATGTTGCCGCCATACGAATTAAGTTTTTCTTCGAAGCGTTCAATCAGTGTAAAGGCATCGGCGGTTGAGCCGGCAAAGCCTGCCAGGATTTTTCCATCCTGAAGTTTTCTGATCTTGCGAACATTACTCTTGGCTACATAATTTCCCATCGTAGCTTGTCCGTCACCACCAATAGCAATTTGTCCGTTATGCAATACGGCAATGATGGTTGTAGCGTGAATTTTTTCCATAATAAATATCAGTAGCTGAGAACTTGTCTAAAATAAAAATGAGGCTGTCTCAATAGTTGAAACAGCCTCTTTACTATGTTTAATGAATTAAATCAAAATGCGAACGGGATCTTCCATCAAACCTTTGAAGGTTTTCAGGAAGGCTGAACCTACTGCACCATCAACAACACGGTGGTCGCAAGAAAGTGTAACCTTCATGATGTTACCAACGGCTAATTGACCATTCTTAACAATAGCAGTTTCCTTAATACCACCAACGGCCAGGATACATGCATTTGGTGGATTGATAATGGCTGTAAATTCATCTACACCAAACATACCCAGGTTAGAGACAGCAAATGTTCCACCTTCCATTTCGGCAGGTTGCAATTTTTTGTCGTGAGCTTTCTGTGCGAGTTCTTTTACTTCAACAGCAATGTGTGATAGTGACTTGTTCTCAGCAAAGCGAACAACTGGTACAACTAATCCGTCTTTCACTGCAACGGCCACACCAATATGTATGTGGTTATTCTTGCGAATCTTATCCACGAGCCAGCTTGAATTTACATCAGGGTGTTGACGTAACGCAGCAGCAACGGCTTTAATAACCATGTCGTTAAATGAAATCTTCACCGGACTGATTTCATTGATGCTCTTGCGGGCTTCAATGGCTTTATCCATGTTAATCTCCATGGTGATGAAGAAATGCGGCGCAGTAAATAAGCTTTCTGACAAACGCTTGGCTATAACCTTGCGCATTTGTGATGCCGGAACTTCTTCAAAGCTCTCCTCTCCCACTACACGTGGAAGAACTACCGGAGCCTGAGCACCTTTTGCTGGCGTTGTTGATGTTGCCGGAGTTGAAGCTGGTTTATAGTTTTCAATATCAGTTTTGGTAACGCGGCCATGTTCACCTGAACCCTGAATTTTACTGATGTCAATACCTTTTTCCTGAGCCATCTTTTTGGCTAACGGAGATGCTTTAATGCGTCCGTTTGTAGAATGCTCAACAGTTGTAGGAGCAAATGCAGGTGCGTTGGTTTCTGCTTTAGCGCCAGTAACTACGCCTCCTCCAACAGATGGAGTGCTTTTAGCACCGTGAGCGCTCAGCAATGTTTTCCAGTCAGCATCTTTTTCGCCGATGATGGCTAAGACACCATTTACCGGAACAGATTTACCAGCTTCAGCTCCTATATAAAGAAGTGTTCCGGTATTGTACGATTCATACTCCATCGTGGCTTTGTCTGTTTCAACTTCAGCCAGGAGTTCGCCTGATTTTACGCTATCGCCAACTTTCTTATGCCATGCTGCGATAACACCATCCGTCATGGTGTCGCTCATTTTTGGCATTAGTACAATCTCAGCTTTGATTCCGCTGGTATCAACAGCAGGAGCTGCAGGAGCAGATGTTTCCGCTGCTTTCGAAGCTTCAACCTTACCGCCAGTAGCAGCTGCATTTGAGGCGCCTGCCAGTAACGCAGCATAATCTTCACCTTTTTTACCAACAATGGCCAGCACGTCGTTTACTTTAACAGCCTGTCCTTCCTGTGCGCCGATGTAGAGCACAGTGCCCTCGTTAAATGATTCGTAATCCATCGTGGCCTTGTCGGTTTCAATTTCCGCCATCAGCTCACCTGATTTTACAACATCTCCTACTTTTTTATGCCACTTGGCGATCACCCCTTCTGTCATGGTGTCGCTCATTTTGGGCATTCTAACAATCTCTGCCATTGTTGATTTTATTGATTTTGATACGTTTTCGAATTTGCGAGGTCAAAAATAGGTCTAAAAAGATGGATATTCAAGCCTAAT
>DATCRE010000743.1:0-4077 GCA_036569145.1 Cyclobacteriaceae bacterium | reverse complement strand
ACATCGTTGATATCAAAGCTTGTGTATCCATTGCAAAAAACCACAACATACTTGTAGCGGTCGATAATACATTTGCTTCACCTTATCTTCAAAACCCGTTAGACCTCGGTGCTGATATTGTTATGCATTCCGTAACAAAATATCTCGGTGGTCACTCTGATGTTATCATGGGCGCTTTGGTTTCTAATGATGAAAAGATTCATAATGAGCTGGCGTTTATTGCCAACTCATGTGGTGCTGTTCCTGGTCCACAGGATTCTTTCCTTGTGCTCCGCGGAATAAAAACATTACATCTGCGCATGGAACGTCATTGCAGCAATGGAAAAAAGATAGCGGAGTTGTTAAAGGCACATCCTAAAATTGGTAAAGTATATTGGCCAGGTTTTGCCGATCATCCTAATCACGCTATTGCCAAACAACAGATGAAAGATTTTGGTGGCATGCTTTCATTCACACTAAAAGATGATAGCGTTGCCACTGCAACCAAGCTAATGAAAAGCGTTGAACTATTTTCGTTAGCTGAATCACTGGGTGGTGTGGAGTCATTAATAAATCATCCTGCATCTATGACACACGCCAGCATACCAAAAGAAGAACGCTTAAAAAGTGGTCTGGTAGATTCATTGATACGTCTCAGCATTGGCGTAGAGGATGCTGAGGATTTGATTGCAGATCTTACTCAGGCGCTTGCGAAGATTTAGTTATCGGTTATCAGTTAATAGTGTCCTGACGCAAGCAACTCGTTACCTTGTACTATAAATAAAGGTAAAAATAACGCTAATAAAACGTCGTTGTCATAGCATTGATATACCCCTAAGCCATGAATTTCGAATTCATCTTTAGAACAATTAAAAATTAAGAATAAAATCCTGCAGGTTTCGGTTTCTGTCCAGGTTAAGTTTCTTGCGGAGTCGGTAGCGGCTTATCTCTACACCGCGTACCGATATGTTCAGCAACTGTGCAATCTCTTTAGAGGATAGGTTCATGCGCAGGTAAGCGCTAAGCTTTACTTCCTGTGGACTAAGTAATGGGAATGCTACTTTAAACCGGTTTGAGAAATCGCCATGAACCCGATCGAAGTGAAATTGAAATTGTTCCCAGTCAGCATCAGCCGAAATGTTATTTTCGATATCGCGTGTAATCTGCTGAAGTTCTTTTTTCACCTCCTCATTAACACTCTTCTTTATGATGTGACCAAGATTTGTTTTAATACTCGATATAAATTCATTTTTATTGAGCAGGTGCATAGTTGAGGTAGCAAGTTCATTGTTCTTATGCTGTAACTCTGACTCAAGTTTTTCATTCTGAAGTTTGTTTATCTCTTCCTGCGACTGTTGAGATATTTTCGAAATCTCATTCTCTTTTCTATTCAATTCTTTTTGCTGCTTCAGTTCCATCAACTTTTGTTCACGTTGATATTTTCGATCTAATAAATTAAAGCCTGTAAACAAAAGCGCCATGCCCATTAATCCATAAACTGAATATGCCCAAAGTGATCTGTACCACGGTGGGTTTATATAAAAAGAATAAGCTGCTTCAGAACTTACTTCTCCCTTAACATTCTTTGCCCGAACATGAAAAGTATAACTTCCCTCTTTGAGATTGGTGTATTCCTTTTGTGTCTTTGTGCTCCACTCCGACCATGTCTTTTCATAATTCTCAAGATAATACTGATATACCACTTCATCATCTCCTTCGTATGATGTTGCCGCAAAAGTAAAGTTCAAATCATTGTTTTTAAATGGTAAATCAGGCTTGTATGAATCAAGCTGGACATCCGTTACTGAATCATGATGAATGTAATTTCCAAAGAACAAAGCAGAGTCTCCTGCATTGGTTGTTGATACTTTCCTGATCAGTGTTTTAAATACCGTTTTACGATCTGACCTCACAGTAGGGTCATAGTGAATGAAGCCTTCTTTTGCTCCGAACAATACTTCATTATTTTTTAGTATGGTGATATTTTCAAGATCATCATTCAGCAACTTTCTGATTTTGTTAAAGGAACTACTCTCTAGCACATAATCTCCGATAGCATTTTTGCGCATGACACCAATATGCTCACGACCTATGAAGTATATGTTCCCCAATGCATCTTCCTGCATAGACCAGATCTGAACGTTGTTGCCCATCTTGCTGGTGAACAATTCATCACGGATAAATTTATCACTCGAAGCATCATACTTGTATACTCCCGATTCAGAGGTAAACAATAATTCATTTCTGATCTTATATACATTGATAAGACGATTTGTTGGAAAGCCTTTGTCAACACCATAATATTTGACATCAACAATATTATCACCCGCATCATTCAACTGAATTTTGTAAGCACCTTTATAGCCATGTGTTACCCAAAGTATTTTTGCATTATCCTGCGCCATAACGCGCGATGACTCTGCAAAACCTGCAAGCTTTTTATCAAACACCCAATGTCCTGCAGAAAGTTTGTAAAGCTGAAGCCCCGCATAACTTCCACCAATGAGTTTCGTTGGCTGATCAATCAATGGCAGATAAATCCATCCGCCAGGTTCAGAAGAAATTGTAACACCCTTGTTACCATCTAACCTCATTGTGCCGGTGTGTTGCCCTACCAGGATATCATGATCATACTGTCCAACGTGATAGATCTGTCCGTTACTGTTTGGAACAAGTGTAAACCTGTTTTCTAATTTATCCTTTACATACAAACCCGTGTTGGTCCCCATGTATAATCTGTTGTCATCCAGGTATGCCGAATAACCAGTACCCGGTAATCCACTCTGTTCATCAATCAATGAAAATGGTGAGCCCAATTCTACATAGGCCAGCCCGTTGCTGTGACCAATCCAAACGTTGTTAAGATCATCTTCATGCAAACTTAAAACAGTTCGGTTTTCAAGTCCTTTACCTTGCGTCATCTGCATGATGAGGTTGCCTTCAGCATTTAAAATAATCAGTCCCTCATTCTGAGTACCAATAGCAAAGTTTCCGTTGCGTAAGCGAATCATGCAATTAACATTAGCTTCCACAAAAAACTTTTGCATAGCACTGTTCCAGACTACAGCTTCACCATCAACAAACTTATATATGCCATGCTGTGACGTTGATATGAGCAGTTGCTCACCATGAAGCTGCACAATCGAAGAGATGCTGCGTGAAGCAAAGAAATCGCCACCGTGAAGCGCCACTATTGTTGAATCCACCAGCTGCGACAATCCTTGATTTCGCTGGTTCACATATAATTTTCGATTCACCAGAAAACTGAGATCAAGAACATCTGAGCCTTTACCTATGGTAAATGTTTTTCCATTGTAAACATAAATTCGGGCAAACGTGCAGAAATAAACTTTCTCATTGTCTACATACACGCTCCATGTTTCATCAAACTGACGGTAGCGTGTTGGCAGGCTGTCGGCCAGCGAAGTATACACCAACTTGCCTGCCTTATTGGGAAAGAAATAACCAAAGTCGCCCTGGCAACCTACATAGATATGACCCTGAGAATCGATCGCGACACTACGCACTTTGGTAGTGTTTTTAACCTGATAGAGTTGCCATTGATCTCCATCATATTCCAATAAACCAAAGTTGTTGGCTACATAAATAAGGCCACGCCTATCCTGAGTCACGTCCCAGTTTTGAATGCCTGCATTGTAATCGGCGGTCGAAAAACTCCTTATAAAAGGCAAGCCCCTTACAAAAGACTGGGCTTCAGCAATCGTTGGCAGAGCGTAGGAAATAAAAAAAAGGCTCAGGCAATAATAAAAACGCAGATTTAGGATGTTTAATGTCATCTCGATGTGGTTGTGACAATACAATTGTAGTACTAAATGTGCTGTATATCTATACTAATGATCACAAAAAAGGGCTTTTATAGCCCATTGATGTAGTTTTGATGTAGAGCGTTTGTATCTGCTGATGTAGTATTGATGAGGCTCATTTGTTGAATCAGGAGCCGGTTCTCCCCACGTTTGTAACACTAAAGCAATCGATTTCGGGTTCCAAGCCCAACACCTGATTGTAATAGATGTTAAACTAAACCCAAACGACGAATGAAAACAAAACTACTGGCATTCTTCATGATGCTGTCCGCGG